>NZ_AJQF01000083.1:0-1365 GCF_000261705.1 Bradyrhizobium genomosp. III
CCGGAAGGAAGCAGCCCTAACGAGGTCCGGATCGGGTCGCTCGTCAGTCTCCTACCTGTTTTTCGAGCGAACCAGCGCCGGCGGCATCAGCCGCCAGCGCGCTCCTTTCCGCAAAAGCCGGCCAAGAGACATTTCATTGCGGATCGACCGATGACCGACGCTGGCGCCCCTTCCAACCCCGACAGCGCCGGCCAGGCCGGCAATGCGCCGTACCGGGTGCTGGCGCGCAAATACCGTCCCTCCAGTTTCGACGATCTGATCGGCCAGGAAGCGGTGGTCCGCACCGTCTCCAATGCGTTCGAGACCGGGCGCATTCCGCAGGCCTGGATCCTCACCGGCGTCCGCGGCGTCGGCAAGACCACCACCGCGCGCATTCTGGCCCGTGCACTCAACTACGAGATGCCTGATGGTTCGGTAAAGGGTCCGACCATCCACATGCCGACCCTGGGCGTGCATTGCCAGGCGATCATGGAAAGCCGGCACATGGACGTGCTGGAGATGGACGCGGCCTCGCACACAGGCGTTGACGACGTCCGCCAGATCAATGACAGCGTGCGCTACGCGCCGGCCAGCGCGCGCTACAAGGTCTACATCATCGACGAAGTCCACATGCTGTCGACGGCGGCGTTCAACGCCTTCCTAAAGACGCTGGAGGAACCGCCGGAGCACGCCAAGTTCGTGTTCGCGACGACCGAGATCCGCAAGGTTCCGGTCACCGTGCTGTCGCGCTGCCAGCGCTTTGACCTGCGCCGCGTCGAGGCGGACGTGCTGATGAAGCACCTCGCCAATATCGCCGCCAAGGAAAACGTCGAGATCGAGCCGGAGGCGCTCGGCATCATCGCACGCGCTGCCGAAGGCTCGGTGCGTGATTCGCTGTCGCTGCTCGACCAGGCGATCGCGCATGCGGCAGGCGCCGTGAAGGCCGATGCCGTCAGGCAGATGCTGGGGCTCGCCGACCGCACCCGCGTCATCGACCTCTTCGATTCGCTGGCGCGCGGCGACATCGCCGCCGCGTTCAAGGAGTTCCGCGACCAGTATGATGTCGGCGCCGATCCCATCGTCGTGCTTTCGGACCTTGCCGAGTTCGTCAATTTCGTCACCCGCGTGAAGATCGTGCCGGCGACTGCCGACAACGTCGCCTATGGTGAGACTGAGCGCGTGCGTGCGAAGGATTTCGCCTCAAAGATCTCGATGCGCGTGCTGTCGCGGATGTGGCAGATGCTGCTCAAGGGCATTGCCGAGGTGCAGGCCGCGACGCGCCCGGCTGCGGCCGCCGAGATGGTGCTGGTGCGCATCGCCTATGTCGCCGACCTGCCGACGCCGGACGAAGCGATCAGGATGCTGGAGCAGAACGGCGGCGGCTCG
>NZ_AJQF01000084.1:0-9839 GCF_000261705.1 Bradyrhizobium genomosp. III
AGCGCGCCGGCCGCGCCGACGGCCTCCTCGGCGCCTGTTCGCATGCCGACCTCGTCGCCGCCTTCGTTCGGCGGTGGCGGCGCGCGGCCGCAGATGGCGGCGCCCGCGCCGGATCCGCAAGGGGCGGTGCCCCAGCTGCGCGTCACGAGCTTCACCCAGCTCGTCGCGCTCGCCGGGCAGAAGCGCGACATCATGACCAAGAGCGCGCTCGAAGGCGACATGCGCCTTGTCCGTTTCGAGGAGGGCCGGCTGGAGGTCGCGCTCGAGCCGAACGCCTCCAAGACCATGATCTCCGAGCTTGCCAAGAAATTCGAGCTGTGGACCGGCCGCCGCTGGACGGTGATCGTCTCCAACGAGCAGGGCCAGCCGACGCTGCGCTCGGTGAACCAGGCGGCGAAGCAGGAGCATGCCCGTACCGCAGAGGCCGATCCGCGCGTGCGGGAGGTGATGTCGCGTTTCCCCGGCGCGAAGGTTGTCGAGGTCCGCAGGCTTGCCCCCGAGACGCCGGAAGCCAATATAAACGCTGACTATGGCAGTGACGATCCGCCCGACGGTTCCGACGGCGACGATCTCTGAGCCCATCTTTTTCCAAGGACGAGCACCGATGGCTGATTTTCTCGGCATGATGAAGCAGGCGGCGCAGCTGCAATCCAAGATGCAGGAGATGCAGGAGCAGCTGGCCAACGTGGAAGTCGAGGGCATCTCCGGCGGCGGCCTCGTCGCGGTGCGCATGACCGCGAAAATGGACGTCAAGGGTATCAAGATCGACCCCTCGCTGATGAAGCCGGAAGAGCGCGAAGTGCTGGAAGATCTGCTCGTCACCGCGCTCGGTGATGCCCGCCGCAAGGCGGAGACCGCGATGCAGGAGAAGATGCAGTCGCTGACCGGCGGGCTCGGCCTGCCGCCGGGGTTGTTCGGCCAGTAAGATGGGCGCGGTTGCAGGTCCCGAAATCGAGCGGCTGGTGCAGCTTCTCGCGCGGCTGCCGGGCCTCGGTCCGCGCTCGGCGCGGCGCGCGGCGCTGCATCTGATCAAGAAGCGCGAAGCGCTGATGATGCCGCTGGCCTCGGCCATGCAGGTCGCGCTCGACAAGGTCCAGGTCTGCAAGACCTGCGGCAACATCGATACGCAAAATCCCTGCACCGTCTGCACCGATCCCAAGCGCGATGACGCCATCATCGTCGTCGTCGCCGATGTCGCCGATCTCTGGGCGCTGGAGCGGGCCAATGCGACCCAGGGTCGCTATCATGTGCTGGGCGCGACATTGTCGCCGCTCGACGGCGTCGGCCCGCAGGATCTGACCATCGACGCGCTGGTCGCGCGCGCGCATGATTCTCGGGTGCACGAAATCATCCTGGCGCTGAATGCCACGGTGGACGGCCAGACCACGGCGCACTACATCACCGACCTGCTCCAGGACGCCAACGTAAAAGTAACCCGGCTGGCCCATGGTGTGCCTGTCGGTGGCGAGCTTGATTATCTCGATGAAGGTACGCTATCGGCCGCGATGCGGCAGCGTACCCTGTTCTAGCCATCCAGACTTTACGGAACGGACGACATGACGAAACTTTTCGCCACACGCTTGGCTTTGGTCGCGACGATGATGCTGCTGGCGAGCCCGGCCATCTCAGCGCAGCAGGACGACGGGGCGCCGCCGCCGTCCAAGCCCGGCAAGCCGATCAACGCCGGCGAGGTGTTGTCCGGCGAGTTGAACGCCTTGAAAGTGCGCGACGTCAAGAATGCCGGCAAGCGGGTTGCGACCTACCAGATCACGTCCGAGCCGCGCCGCCTGCCGCCGCCGAACGGGCTGTGCAATCTCGAGACCGGGCCCGAGACCTTCCAGCTCGTTCCGAGCGGCGATGCGCAGGCCGCGCAGCTGAAGACGTTCGTCGGCAAGGAAATCTCGGTCAAGGTCGACGAGGTCGCCTGCGCCAGCGATCCCGGCCAGATGAGCGAAGCCGTGATCACGAAGTGGAGCCTGATCAAGAAGCAGTAGGGGGATCAGATCGAGATGCCGTAGGGTGGGCAAAGCGAAGCGTGTCCACCGCCTCTGCCGAATGCTTGGAACGATGGTGGGCACGGCGCAAGTGCACCTTTGCCCACCCTACGAGACCATCACACCCTCACCGGCCCCAGCGCCTCGAAATGCCCGCGCTTCTGCAGCCACGTCAGCAGCACCAGGCTCGGAATGGCAACCAGCACGCAGATCACGAAGAACAGCGGCCAGCCCGTGGTGTCCGCGACATATCCCGCGCTCGACGACAGATAGGTTCGCCCCACCGCCGCGAGCGCGGTGAGCAGCGCATATTGCGTCGCCGTGTGCAGCGGGTTCTGGCAGAGCGCCGAGAGGTAGGCCACGAAGATCACGGTGCCGATGGCGCTGGTGAAGTTCTCGGCGCAGATGGCGAGCGCCAGCGCCCATTGATTGGTGCCGACCACCGCGAGCCAGGCAAAGGACAAATTGGCCAGCGCCTGCACCACGCCGCCGATCCAGAGCGACATTGCCAGCGGATAGCGCCGCGCGACGAAACCGCCGGCAAATCCGCCGATCAGCGTGGCGGCGAGCCCGACGCCCTTCACGATCGCCGCATAGTCGTTGCGGGTGAAGCCGAGGTCGATCACGAACGGCGCCGTCATCGTGCCCGAGAACGCGTCGGTGAACTTGAACAGCACCACGAAGGCGAGCGCGGCGAGTGCGTCCTTGCGCGACAGGAACTCGGAGAACGCGCCGATCGCCGCGCTCAACACGCGCGCAAAGGCGGTCTCGGTTTGTGTTGCAGCTTCTGCCTGTGCGGATTGCGCCGGCTCGGTCGCGGCCAGCGCGGTAATCGTGCCGATCAGCACCATCGACGCCATCACCACATAGCCCCACATCCATGCCGAGGTGCGGGTGATGCCGGTGCTCTCGAAGCCCGAGACGATGAACAGCGCGCCCGCGGTCGAGACCAGCATGCCGATGCGATAAGCCGCGACGTAAGCCGCCATGCCGGCGGCCTGCTCGCTCTCCGGCAGGCTCTCGACGCGGAAGGCATCGACCACGATGTCCTGTGTCGACGACGTCGTCGCCACCAGCAGCGCGCCCAGCGCGACGTAGAACGGCGAGCTGGCCGGGTCGGTCATCGCCAGCAGCAGGATCGCGACGATCAGCAGCAGCTGCGAAAACACCATCCAGCCGCGCCGCCGTCCGAAGGTCTGGGTGAACAGCGGCACATGCAGCGCATCCACCAGCGGCGCCCAAAGGAATTTCAGCGTGTAGGGCGTGCCGACCAGCGCGAACAGCCCGATGGTCTTGAGATCGACCCCGGCCTCGCGCATCCACACCAGCAGCGTGGAGCCCGACAGCGCCAGCGGCAGCCCCGAGGAGAAGCCGAGGAACAGCACGATCAGCACCCGGGGCTGCAGGTACACGGCAAGGCTGTCGCGCCAGGAGGGCGCAGGGACGGAGGTCGCGGCGGGGGAGGTCGCGTCGGGAGCGGTCATGGGGTGGTGTTAGCAGATTCTGGGGGTGATGCCTCTGCCACAAATCCCGTCATGCCCGGGCTTGTCCCGGGCATCCACGTTCTTGGTGCCGTTGAAAAGTCCGTGGATGGCCGGGACAAGCCCGGCCATGACGAAACGGTGTCACTCCCCCGCCTGGAGCTTCCGCGGAAACAGCTCGCCCGCGCCCGCGATCAGCCGCGGTCCCTCGGCCGGCGCGTCCGCCTTGCTGAAATCGAGTTCCTCGATCCGGCCTGCACGCTTCTCGATCTTGTCGGCGGAAATCAGGATCTGGCGGACGTCCTCGTTCGCATCGGAAAAATGCTTCTGCAATTTGACCACGCGATCCCTGAGACGACCCAGATCGTCGCCGAGCTTGATCACTTCAGTCTGAATCTGGTCGGCGGCATCGCGCATGCGCGCGTCCTTCATGATCTGCTGCATGACCTGGATCGCCAGCATCAAGAGCGAGGGCGACACCAGCACCACGCGGGCGCGATAGGCCTTCTGGATCACGTCGTCGAAACCGTCATGGATTTCCGCATAGACCGATTCCGACGGCACGAACATCAGTGCCATCTCCTGGGTCTCGCCGGTGACGAGATATTTTTCCGCGATGTCGCTGACATGCTTCATCACGTCGCCGCGCAGCCGCTGCGTGGCAACGCGCTTCTCCTCGTCGGTGCGGGCGTCGTGCAGCGCCGTCATCGCCTCCAGCGGAAACTTCGCGTCGATGCAGAGCGGGCGCTGGTCTGGCAGGAACACGACGCAGTCGGGCCGCTTGCCGGTCGAGAGCGTGAACTGGAACTCGTAGGCGCCCTTCGGCAGACCGTCCTGGACGATCGCCTCCATCCGCGCCTGGCCGAAGGCGCCGCGCGACTGCTTGTTCGCGAGCACGTCGCGCAGGGTCGTCACCTGGGTGGTGAGATCGGTAAGGTTCTTGTGGGCGCTGTCGATGATGCCGAGCCGCTCGTGCAGCGCGCGCAGGCTCTCCATGGTGTTGCGCGTCGAATGTTCCATCGACTGGCCGACGCGATGGGTGACCGAATCCAGCCGCTCGTTGACCGCGCGCGCCATCTCGGCCTGGCGTCCCGCCAGCGCCTGGGTCATGGCGTCGACCCTCCCTGAGGATTCGCTCTGGGCGCGCAGCACCTCGCTCAGGCGCTCCTCGAGCTCGTCGGCCCGGATCGCATGCGCCATCGCGAGTTCCGCGCCGCGCCGGCCCGAGCGGGCGATCACGACGGCGATCGTCACCAGCAGGGTGAGGACAAGGGCGCCGAAGCCGATCAGGGCATCAATCGTGCGCACCGGCCAGTCGGCCAGCATGAAGATGATCTCGTTCATGGGCCCTTCTAGCGCGATTCGCCGACCTTAGCGAACGAAGAGGGAACGGTTATGGTTAATAGCCCCCTAATTTTTATGGTTAACGAAACCTGAAGTTTTATGGTTAGCGAGGGGTTAACGGGGTTCCCGGCCGGATTGACCGCGTCCGGCGCGCGGCTTAAATCGCGGCCATGGCCCTCAGAGAAATCATCATCCTGCCCGACAGGCAGCTGCGTCTGGTCTCCAAGCCGATCGAGAAGGTCACGCCGGAGATTCGCAAGCTTGCCGACGACATGTTCGAGACCATGTACGACGCGCCCGGTATTGGCCTCGCCGCGATCCAGGTCGCGCAGCCGCTGCGGCTCATCACCATGGACCTCGCCAAGCGCGACGAGAACGGCGAGACCACGCCACTTCCGCGCGTCTTCATCAACCCCGAGATCATCGCCTCGTCCGAGGAGCTCTCGGTCTACGAGGAAGGCTGTCTCTCGATCCCCGAATATTACGAGGAGGTCGAGCGCCCTGCGAAGGTGCGCGTGCGCTTCACCGATCTCGACGGCAAGGTGCACGAGGAGGACGCCGAAGGTCTCTATGCCACCTGCATCCAGCACGAGATCGACCACCTCAACGGCGTGCTGTTCGTCGACTATCTGTCGAAGCTCAAGCGCGACCGCGTCATGAAGAAGTTCGAGAAAGCCGCCAAGCGCGCGGAGTAACCACGTTCTCCGCCGTCATGCCCGGCCTTGTGCCGGCATCCACGTTCTCTGCCGCCGCAGGCCGGAAGAACGTGGATGGCCGGGACAAGCCCGGCCATGACGAGTACGTTGCTCGTTTCCGAGGATTGTCTCGCCACATGCCCCTCCGCCTGATCTTCATGGGCACGCCCGATTTCTCCGTGCCGACGCTGCTCGAGCTGGTCGCGCATGGCCACGAGATCGTCGCCGTCTACACCCGCGCGCCGAAGCCCGGCGGGCGGCGCGGCCTGCAATTGCAGCCGACGCCGGTCGAAGAAGCTGCGCGAAAGCTCGGCATTCCCGTGCTGACGCCGAAGACGCTGAAGACCCAGGAAGCGCTCGACGAGTTCAGCGCGTTCGACGCCGATGCCGCCGTGGTCGTCGCCTACGGCATGATCCTGCCGCAGGCGATCCTCGATGCGCCAAAACTCGGCTGCTACAATCTGCACGCTTCGCTGCTGCCGCGCTGGCGCGGCGCAGCGCCGATCAACCGTGCGATCATGGACGGCGATGCCGAGAGCGGCGTGATGGTGATGAAGATGGATGTCGGTCTCGATACCGGCGACGTCGCCATGGCCGAGCGCCTCGCGATCACGGACAACATGACTGCACTCGATTTGCACGATCGTCTCTCCCGTCTCGGCGCCGATCTCATGGTGCGCGCGATGGCCGCGCTCGGGCGCGGCGGGCTCCAGCTCAAGAAGCAGAGCGAGGACGGTGTCACCTACGCCGCCAAGATCGACAAGGCCGAGGCGCGCATCGACTGGACCAGGCCGGCGCGTGCCGTGCTGCGTCACATCCACGGCCTGTCGCCATTCCCCGGCGCCTGGGCCGAGCTTGCCGGCGTCAGCGAGAATGCGCGCGTCAAGATCCTGCGGTGTGATTTGGCAAAGGGGTCGGGCGCGCCGGGCGAGGTGCTCGATGACAACCTCACCATCGCCTGCGGTGAGGGCGCCATCCGCATCATCGAGATCCAGCGCGAAGGCAAGGGCCGGATGCAGGCCGCGGATTTCCTGCGCGGCGTGCCGTTGAAGGCGGGAGCGAGGTTCAACTGATCAGCGATGCCCCGCTACAAGCTCACCATCGAGTATGACGGCGCGCCGTTTTTCGGCTGGCAGGTGCAGGACACGCTGCCTTCGGTGCAGGGCGCGCTGGAGGCGGCCGTGAAGGCGATGACCGGCGCGGATTTGCGGGTGCATGGCGCCGGCCGCACCGATGCCGGCGTGCATGCGCGTGGCCAGGTCGCGCATGTCGATATCGACAAGCAGTTTCCGCCGGGCCGTTTTCGCGATGGGCTCAACGCGCATCTGCGCCCGTATCCGATCGCGGTGCTGGAGGCGGAGATCGTGCCTGACACGTTCGAGGCGCGCTTCTCCGCGGTGAAGCGCCACTACCGCTACCGCGTGATCAACACCCGCGCCAACCTCGCGCTCGACATCGGCCACGCCTGGCGCGTGCCGCGCCGGCTCGATGCGGATGCGATGCATGCGGCGGCACAGCGTCTGCTCGGCAAGCACGATTTCACCACGTTCCGCGACACCGAGTGCCAGGCCAAGTCACCGGAGAAGACGCTCGACCAGCTCGACGTGCTGCGTGACGGCCGCGAGATCACCATCGTCACCTCGGCGCGCTCGTTCCTGCACAGCCAGGTGCGCTCGATGGTGGGCTCGCTGATCTGGGTCGGCGAGGGCCGCTGGACCGCCGACGACCTCTCCGCAGCGTTAGAGGCGCGCAACCGCGCCGCCTGCGGCATCGTCGCCCCGCCGGACGGGCTGTATCTGATGAAGGTGGATTATTAGCGCGTGATGCCGCCACTTCCGTCATGGCCGGGTTTGTCCCGGCCATCCACGATCTTTCTTGCTGGGACTGAAGTACGTGGATGCCCGGGACAAGCCCGGGCATGACGGCGGAATACTTGGCAATGACCGCACCTACCCGAAATACCGCGTCAAAATCCCGCGATAGACCTGCGTCAGCTTCTCCAGATCCTTGACGGGCACCCGCTCGTCGACCTGATGCATGGTCTGGCCGACCAGACCGAATTCGATCACCGGGCAATAGCTGGAAATGAACCTTGCGTCCGACGTGCCACCGCTCGTCGACAACTCGGGCTTCCGCCCCGTCACCTCCTCGATCGCGGACACCGCGAGATCAGTGAACGGGCCGGGCTTGGTGACGAACACGTTGGAGTTCGAGGGCTCCCAGACGATGCGGGCCTTGATGCGGTTGCCGCAGGCTTTTGTCAGCCGCGTCTCGACCAGCTCGCGCAACGAGGCCTGGGTGTGGTTGTCGTTGTAGCGGATGTTGAATTTTGCGCGGGCCTCGCCGGGGATGACGTTGCTCGCTTTGTTGCCGACGTCGACCGAGGTGAATTCGAGATTGGAGGCCTGGAATTGCGCGCTGCCATGGTCGAGCGGCTCGTCGGAGATCGCAACGATCAGCCTGGAGATGTCAGGCACCGGATTGGAGGCGCGATGCGGATAGGCGACATGGCCCTGCACGCCGTCCACGTACAGCGTGCCGGATTGCGAGCCGCGGCGGCCGACCTTGATGGTGTCGCCGAGCGTCTCGACATTGGAGGGCTCGCCCAGCACGCAATGGTCGAATTTTTCGCCGCGCTCGGCCGTCCATTTCAATAGCTTGATGGTGCCGTTGATGGAGACGTCTTCCTCGTCGCCCGTAATCAGGAACGAGATCGAGCCCTTTCCGTCGTTGCGCGGCTTGCCGTCATTGGCGGCGAGATGCTCCAGCACCGCGGCGACCGAGCAGGCGATGCCGCCCTTCATGTCGACCGCGCCGCGGCCGTGCAGGACGCCGTCCTTCACCTCTCCGGAGAACGCACCGATGCTCCAGGCGCTCTCGTCACCGGGTGGCACCACGTCGGTATGGCCGGCAAAGGTGATGTGCGGGCCTTCGGTGCCGATCCGCGCATAGAGATTGTCGACGTCGGCGGTGCCGGGCTCGCTGAAGGTCACGCGGTGGCAGGCGAAGCCGGCGGCGGTGAGGGCTTTTTCGAGCACCCCGAGCGCACCGGCATCTTCAGGGGTTACCGAGGGGCAGCGGATCAGATCGCGGGCAATGGAGAGAGCATCGGTCATGCGCCCCGCTTAACATGCATGCCGCCGGGTGGGCTAGCGCGGGGCGGGACAATTTCGATCTCGCGGCTCTGGTCCCAGCCTTTCGCAGGGGAGGCGGCGGATGCCGAACTGTCCTCGATATCGAGGAGCGGATCAGGGCCGAACCGGTTGTGGCCCGAGGTGCCGGACCGGCAGAACATTTCGACGAGGCCCCACAGCCACAGCAGTGCGGCAGTCAGGTTGAGCGAAAATATCCAGCTTGATTTGGGCAGCAGGTCCGCGAACTGGCTGAACAGGCCGGGCAAGAAGAAGAACGGAACGATCCACCAGCCGCTCTTGTCGCGGTCATGGAGTCGCTTGATCGCCGTCGCGAGATAGATCCAGAAGAACAGCGCCATGCCGGACGCCTTGAGGATCGAGCCCGCGAGATCGGCCGATGCCAGCGCGTGGGAGACGCGGGGGTCGACCAGCTTGAAGAGGCCGTCGAGACCGAAGTCGAAATCGAGCTCAATTCCGAGCTTCAGGGTGGACCTCGTCCCTCCGACGATCCCGATGACTTGACCGGCAATCTCCAGCAAGCCCGCCAGCAGCGCGACGATCAGCAGCGCCTGCCACAGCAACGCGCGGTTGATGCGGCCGTCGAAGCGGAACAGATACCAGATCCAGTCCATGCGAACGGCTCCGGGCGGGAGGAGCCGCCCGATATTTGGTCGCGATGGAGAGGGGGTGGGTTCGATAGGGCTCCGGTGTCGTCCCGGCGAAGGCCGGGACCCATACCGCGTGATCTATCGACAGTAGAAAGATAGTCGTACCGAACGACGAGTCTTCGCCAAACCACGGCCTCGGAGTATGGGTCCCGGCCTTCGCCGGGACGACAGCGGTGTGCGCCGAACTCAATCCCGCAGCAACTCGTTGATGCTGGTCTTGGAGCGCGTGCGCTCGTCGACGCGCTTGACGATGACGGCGCAGGCGGTGCTCGGGCCGATCTGGCCGTTCTTCATCGGCTTGCCGGGTAGCGCGCCGGGCACCACGACGGAATATTCGGGCACTTCGCCGATGAAGACCTCGCCGGTCTCGCGGTCGACGATCTTGGTCGAGGCGCCCAGGAACACGCCCATCGCCAACACCGCACCCTTGCGCACGATCACGCCCTCGGCGACCTCTGAGCGCGCGCCGATGAAGCAATCGTCCTCGACGATCACGGGCTCGGCCTGCAGCGGCTCGAGCACG
>NZ_AJQF01000085.1:0-4208 GCF_000261705.1 Bradyrhizobium genomosp. III
TGCACGCGCTTGCCGATTTGCGCACAGGAGCCGACAGTGGCCCAGGTGTCGACCATGGTGCTCTCATCGACATAGGCGCCGAGATTGACGAAGGACGGCATCAAGACGACGTTCTTGGCGATGAAGGCCGAGCGGCGCACCACCGAGCCGGGCACGGCACGAAAACCGGCGTCGCGAAAACGGTTCTCGCCCCAGCCTTCGAACTTCGAGGGCACCTTGTCCCACCAGGTCGCCTTGCCGGATCCGCCGGGAATGACGCCCATGTCGTTGAGGCGGAACGACAGCAGCACGGCCTTCTTCAGCCACTGATTGACCTTCCACTTGCCGTCGCTGCCGCGCTCGGCAACGCGCGCCTCGCCCTTGTCCAGAATCTCCAGTGCTTGGTCCACGGCCTCGCGCACCTCGCCCTTGGTCGAGGTCGAGATGCCGTCGCGCGCGTCGAAGGCGCTGTTGATGGTGGATTCGAGGGCTTGGAGGGACATCGGGATTTCCTCTGGGAAGCAGGAATTTGACGGATTGGGGCGCTTTTTCGGGATTTGGGCGGGCGGAGTCAAGGCATACTCCGCCGTCGTCCATACTCCGCTGTCGTCCCGGACAAGCGCAGCGAAGCGGAGCGCCGATCCGGGACCCATAGCCACAGGGAGTGGTTTGACGAAGATTCGGAGTTACCAATCCGGCGCGACAACCAAATCCCGTGGCTATGGGTCCCGGGTCTGCGCTTACGCTTGCCCGGGACGACGGCGGTTATAGGGGCGAGAGCCCTGCCAAAAACCCCGTCAGATCATCCGTGACGTGGTCGACATGGGCGGCATCCCGGCCTTCCAGTTCCCAGTCCTCCCGCACCACCTCCTTCGTTCCGTCAGGCACCACCAGCACGGTGGTCATGCCGAGCTGGTGCGGGACGGTGAGGTTGCGGGCGAGGTCCTCGAACATCGCGGCTTTGGTCGGATCGACCGCGTGGTCGGCGAGGAATTTCTGATAGGTCTGCGCCGCCGGCTTCGGCTCGAACTGGGCGGCGATGATGTCGAACACGCCGTCGAAATGCGTTGCCAGGCCGAGACGCGCCAGCACCGCATCGACATGGTCGACCGAGCCATTGGTCAGGATCAGCTTGCGCCCCGATAAGTTTGCGATGGCTTCGCCGAGCGCCGGGTTCGGCTGCAGCGGTGAATGGTCGATCTTGTGGACATAGGCGAGATAGTCGTCGGCGGACACGCCATGCAGGGTCATCATGCCGCGCATCGTGGTGCCGAAGCGCAGGTAATAATCCTTCTGCAGTTTTCGCGCCTCCGCCGGCGTCACCTGCAGCCAGCTGGACACGAACTCGGTGATCCGCACATCGACCTGCTGCCACAGATTGACGTGATGCGGATACAGCGTGTTGTCGAGGTCGAACACCCAGGTGTCGACATGAGCAAAGGTGCGGAGTTGGTTCATATCAACATTCTCAGCTCGTCGTCCCGGGGCGCGCGAAGCGCGAGCCCGGGACCCATAACCACGGGGAGGAGTTCGGCGAAGAGTCGGGGTGGCCAGCTTCGCGCCACAACCACTCCCTGGGGTTATGGGTCCCCGCCTTCGCGGGGACGACAGCGGAGCTTGTAGGCGCTTGCGTGTTGATCATGACGCCAATTTCACGGCACCGCAAAGCGGAGCGTCTTGCCGCCGCTCGACATGTCCACCGCGCCAAATCCCGTCATCGCAAATCCGCGCGCGCCGCAATCGGTCTGCTCAACGGTCTCGAACTTGGTCTCGCGCGTGCAGAGCTGCCTGTCGCCGCCCCAGTTCAACGGCCGGTCCTTCAGCTTGACGGCGCGGTTGTCGGCGTCGACGGCCTCCGCGAAGCTGAAGATCTGCTTGGGCTGGCCGGTCACATCAGGATGCAGGCAGGTCTTGGGATCGATGCGATACCAGCCGCGGCTGGTCACGGACTTGCCGTCGTCGGTCGCGATCGCCGCCATCACCTTGTGCGGCGTGTCGTTGCACCAGGTGAGGCCGGTCGGGGACGGCGTCTGCACCGCATCGACCATGGTCTTGAAGAAGTTTTGCGAGCCCACGATGTCCGACGACAAGCCGCGGCTCTTCAGGAACGCGGCCAGGGCTGCCTGCGTCTTCGGCCCGTCGACGCCGTCGATCGGCGCGGCGTCGTAGCCCGCGATCACCAACAGCCGCTGGATGCCGGCGAGGCGGGCCTGCTCGTCGTCATATTCGGAATCCTCGGCGAGATAGGCAATGAGGTTGCCGTCGGCTCCTTGCGCCGGCGTCACTTGCGTAAACGCAGCCTGGGTCTGGCCGCTGCGGCATTGCCGGGCCGCCGCGATGACGAAATTGTCCTGCGCGACACAGAGCATGTCGCTGCCGTTCTGCGGAATCGGGGAGGCGCCATAGACGCCGAGCGCGCGGGCGTTGAGCAGGATGCGATCGGCGGTCAGCGTGCCCTGCACAACCACGCGGCAGGTGGCGGGATCGACCCTGAACCAGCCGCGCGTCGCGGTCGCCGCCTTGTCGTCGATGCCGATCGCGGCCTCGACGACATAGGACATGCGGTTGCAGATCTTCAGATCGGCGAGGGCCGGCACTGAGGAGAAGACGAACGAGACGGCCGCGGCCGGCAGCGCCATCAGGAAGCGGGTCAGGGGTGAGCGGCGGGGGCGCTGAGCCCTCCGCCCGTCATGCCCGGGCTTGTCCCGCCTGCGAGGCCGAAGCCTCTTCGGCGAGGCGAAGGCCCGGGCATCCACGTTCTTGGCGCGGATCGAAAGATCGTGGATGGCCGGGACAAGCCCGGCCATGACGGTTTTCTTTGTCCGCTCGTCCCTCACTTGTGGATCAGCGTTCCCGTGCCCTGGTTGGTGAAGAGCTCAAGCAGCACCGCGTGCTGCATCTTGCCGTCGATGATGACGACGCCCTCCACGCCCTGCTCCAGCGCATAGATGCAGGTCTCGACCTTCGGGATCATGCCGCCGGAAATGGTGCCGTCGGCGATCAGCTTTCGCGCGTCCTTGACCGACAATTGCGGGATCAGCTTCTTCGACTTGTCGAGCACGCCAGGCACGTCGGTGAGCAGCAACAGGCGCTTGGCCTTCAGCGCGCCGGCAACCGCACCGGCAAAAGTGTCGGCGTTGACGTTCAGCGTCTGGCCTTCCTTCGAGGTTGCGAGCGGCGCCAGCACCGGGATCAGCTCGTAGCCGATCAGCTGGTTGAGCAGCGTGAGGTCCACCTTCTCGGGATCGCCGACGAAGCCGAGATCGATTGCCTTCTCGATGTTCGAGCCCGGATCGATGATGGTCCGCGTCGTCTTCGACGCCTTCACCATGTTGCCGTCCTTGCCGGACAACCCCACGGCCTTGCCGCCGGCTTCGTTGATGTAGCCGACGATCTGCTTGTTGACGGAGCCGGCGAGCACCATCTCGACGATCTCGATGGTCGCCGCATCGGTGATGCGCAGGCCGGCTGCGAATTCCGAGACGATGCCGAGGCGCTTGAGCATGGTCGCGATCTGCGGGCCGCCGCCATGCACCACCACCGGATTGATGGCGGTCTGCTCCAGCAGCACGATGTCGCGGGCAAAATTCTTCGCGGTCTCCTCGTCGCCCATGGCATGGCCGCCATATTTGATGACGATGGTTTCCTCGTCATACTGCTGCATGTGCGGCAGCGCTTCCGACAGGATGCGGGCCTGGTCGAGCGGGGAGATGTCGGTCATGTCGCGGATCTCGCTGGCGGGACTGGAGCGGCCTGCGTTCTATCCGATTGGCGGGCGTGGCGCAAAGTGGTCTTCGTGCCCCGGACGCAGCGCAGCGCTTCTTCAGCGGTGCGCTGCAGAGCCGGGGCCCATGCGGCTTGCTGGGTCCCGGCTCTGCGGAGCGTCACCATAGCGCGTCGAAGACGCGCGTAAACGCGCTTTAGGTGCCGCACCGCGTCCGGGACACGAGACCTATTTCCGCGCCACCACCGCGGCCAGCGTCACGGCCAGCCAGCTCGCGATCATCACCGTCCCGCCCGTCGGCGCTGCGTATGGAAACAGCGAGTGCCCGGCATATTGCCGCAAGGTGAGGTCGCCCGCGAACAGCACGGCGCCGATCACGAAGCCGAATGCACCGATGAGGCCAATTCCGCCGTGCAGAAGGCCGCGCGCCAGCAGGGCGACAGCTGCAAGTATGGCAGTTGCATGAAACAGCAGCATCGCGCTGGCCGAGGCCAGCCGGCTCCCC
>NZ_AJQF01000086.1:0-68402 GCF_000261705.1 Bradyrhizobium genomosp. III
CGACGCCGGCGGCGCCCATCAAACCGGCAAGTCCGATCAGCAGGCGCTGCGCCACCATCACGTAGCGCGCTCTTCCAGCAGTTTCGCCATCGCGGCGCGCAAGCTCTCCATGCCGGTCGAGCTGCGTGACGAGGTCGCGAGCACGTTCGGGAACGAGGCCGGATGCCTGGCCAGCGCCGCCTCGGTTTCGGCGATGCGCGATTGCAGCTCGGAGGCCTTCACCTGGTCGGCCTTGGTCAGCACGATCTGGTAGCTGACCGCGGAGCGGTCGAGTGTCTTGAGGACCTCGAGGTCGACCTCCTTGAGGCCATGCCGCGCGTCGATCAGCACGTAGACGCGCGCAAGCGAGGCGCGTCCCAGCAGGAATTTGTGGATCAGCTCGGTCCAGGACGCCACCTGGCTCTTGGGCGCCTTGGCATAGCCGTAGCCGGGCATGTCGACCAGGCGCAGGTCGGTCTTGCCGGGGACCTCGAAGAAGATCAGCTCCTGGGTGCGTCCCGGCGTATGCGAGGTGCGCGCCAGCGCGTTGCGCCCCGTCAGCGCGTTGATCAGGCTCGACTTGCCGACATTGGAGCGCCCGGCAAAGGCGACCTCCAGCCCCGCCATCGGCGGCAGCGTCTGGATCGAGGGCGAGGCCCAGATGAACTGCCAGTCGCGCGCGAACAGCTTCCGCCCGGCCTCGATCAGCTTGTCGTCTGATTTATCGGTCATCTGGAAAGTCTATCCTCGCGTCTTGGCCGGGCAAAAGCGCGAAGCGCGTCTTCCCATTCAAATGTCCCGGCCATCCACGTCTGTCTGCGCGGTACCCTCCAAAATGTGGATGCCCGGGACAAGCCCGGGCATGACGCTGTGGAGGCATTTGCGCCCGCATGACCGGGCACGCTTCGTGTGCAGCTACGTCGCCTTCTTCGCGAACGTCGCCTTGAGATTATCGAACAGCTCCACCTTCACCCCGTTGCGGCGCATGATGTAGCTCTGCTGGATCACCGAGAGCAGGTTGTTCCAGGCCCAGTAGATCACGAGGCCCGCCGGGAAGCCCGCCAGCATGAAGGTGAAGATCAGCGGCATCCAGTTGAAGATGATCTGCTGCGTCGGGTCCGGCGGTGTCGGGTTCAGCTTCATCTGGAACCACATCGTGATGCCCATGATGATCGGCCAGATGCCGAGCGCGAGGTAATGGCCGAACACCGGGATCGTGGTCGGATCGAACGGGATCAGCCCGAACAGGTTGAACAGGTTGGTCGGATCCGGCGCCGAGAGGTCCTTGATCCAGCCGTAGAACGGCGCGTGCCGCATCTCGATGGTGACGAACAGCACCTTGTAGAGCGAGAAGAACACCGGGATCTGGATCAGCACGGGGAGACAGCCGGCGACCGGATTGATCTTCTCCTTGCGGTAGATCTCCATCATCTCCTGCTGCTGCTTCACCTTGTCGTCGGGATAACGCTCCTTGAGCGCCTGCAGCTGCGGCTGAACCGACTTCATCTTCGCCATCGAGGCGTAGGACTTGTTCGCCAGCGGGAAGAACAGCAGCTTCACGATCACGGTCACGAGCAGGATCGAGATGCCGAAATTGCCGAAGAAGCGGTAGAAGAAGTCGAGGCCGAGGAACATCGGCTTGGTGATGAAGTAGAACCAGCCCCAGTCGATCAAGAGATCGAAATGGTTCAGCCCCAGCTCCTTGTTGTAGCCGCCGAGGCCGGCGAACGGGAACACGCCGACCACGCCGGCTTCCTTGGCGCCGGCGAACAGCCGCGCGTTCGCCGTCGCAGTGCCGCCGATCGCGACGGTGACGGGGTCGAGCAGATAATCGGTCTGGTAGGTGTGGACGTTGCCGGATGGGTTCGACGAGAAGCGCGCCTGCAGCTGGGCATTGGTATCCGGCAACAGCGCCGAGGCCCAGTACTTGTCGGTGATGCCGAGCCAGCCGTTGGTGACCTTGAAGTCCACCTTCTTGCTTTCGTCGATCTTCTTGTAGGCATATTCCTGCAGGCCCTGGTCGCCGAGATAGCCGATCAGGCCTTCATGCAGGATGTAGTAGCCGGAGACCTGCGGCGCACCGTGGCGCGAGATCAGCGCGAACGGATAGAGCGTAACCGGCGCATTGCCGACATTGCTCACCTCGTCCTTGATGGTGAAGAGATAATGGTCGTCGACCGCAATGGTGCGGCGGAAGGTGAGACCATCGCCATTCTCCCATTTCAGCACCACCGGCGTCGTCGGCGTCAGGCTGCCGCTGCCGTCCTGCTGCCAGACGGTCTGGGCATCAGGCATCTTCGCCGTCACGCCCGTCGCCGCCACCCAGCCGAATTCGGCGTAATAGGGCTCCGCGGTGCCCGAGGGCGAATAGAGGATGATCGGCGGCGACTTCGGATCGACCGTTTCGCGGAATTGCACCAGCGCGATGTCGTCGATGCGGCCGCCCTTCAGCGCGATGCTGCCGGCAATCCGCGGCGTGTCGATCTTCACGCGCGGGCTGGCTGCAATCGCGGCCTCGCGCGCCACCACGGGCTGGGCCTGCTGGGTCGCGCCCGGCGTTGCCGGCTGAGCGGCGTTGCCCGGCTGCTGCGGCGCCGCGCCCGGCGTCGCGGAGGCCGACGGCTGCGGCGTGGTCTTCTGGAGCTCGGCCTGCGTCTGCTGCTGGGCGCGCTGCTTCTCCATCGCCGGCACATTGTAGAAATACTGCCAGGCGATCAGGACGAGGCCCGACAGAATGACGGCGAGGATGGTATTGCGATTGTCGGTCATCTCTGGGGTCTCGTCATCATTCCGGTTTGCGGCTGGCAGCAGGAGCGGGGCGGGGCCCGGTACGGTCAGTCCTCGGGCTGCGTCCATTCGCAGGTCCCTTGGCCGTATGCCGCGCCGGCTTCGTGAACGCCATGCGCAGATCGTCGAGCATGGTGGCGAAGTCGCGCGAGAGCGCGCCGCTTCGTCCGACCAGGACATAATCATGATGGGGCTGCATCGACACCGGATCGAGCCGCTTCACCAGTTCGCGAAGCCGGCGCCGGATACGATTGCGCGCGGGGGCGTTGCCGTTCTTTTTGGTAACGGTGAAGCCGATACGGATCGGGCCGCCGTCATCGCGGGGGCGGCTTTGCAGGACGAACGCGGGACTGTTCACCCGCGCGCCATTGGCAACGGCGAGGAAATCCGCCCGCTGCCTCAGCCGATCCATGATGAAATCCCGGAAAAGGGGGTCCGGCTCAGGCGCTCAGACGCTTGCGGCCGCGAGCGCGGCGGGCGGCGAGAACCTTGCGGCCGCCGGCAGTGGCGAGACGGGCACGGAAGCCGTGACGGCGCTTGCGCACCAGTTTGCTGGGTTGATAAGTCCGCTTCACGGGTTTTTCTCCGCTGACCGGGCAATTTGCCTGTAGAATTGATGGTAAAGTCCCGAAGATGCGGCCCAAAACGGGCCGTTTCCGGCCCCAAGAGAGCCGCTCCCGGTGTCGCACCGGGTCATCGCGGACAATTTGGCCGGCTTATAAGCGAGCGCCTTGTTTTCGTCAACGCCGCACAAGCGCACGATTCCGGTGAATATCGCTGTTTGTGCGGGGTTTTTAACCCTTGAGGTGGCGACTCGCGATATCAGCGCTTACATCCCACCTCGGCAGATTAGCGATCCGTAATTTGACCGGACCGAGGTCGGGCCGCATCTTCATACTGCCAATCCTTCATCCGCCAAAGGCGAGGGCGACTTTCGTGGCAACGACAGACCTCCAGCCGGTCCAGGATCAGGATCAGCCGGACCCGCCGGCGATGCGCCCCCGTGGGACGCGCGGGCTCGGGCTGTCAGGCAAGTTGTTGCTGCTCACGGTCCCCCTGGTGATGATCGCGGCCGTGCTGCTCTATGTGCCCGCCATTGCCAACTTCTGGGTCAACCGGCTCAACGACCGCGTCGCCGCCGCCAACACGGCGGCGCTGGTGCTGGATGCGGCGCCGCTCGGCATGGTTCCCGATTCGCTGTCGCGCCAGATCCTGAAAAGCATCAATGCCCGCGCCGTCGCCATCAAGATGGGCCAGCAGCGCCGATTGCTCGCCAGCGACAACATTCCGGCCGCCATCGAGCATGACATCGACCTGCGCGACATGACGGCCTGGGACGCGATCACTGGCTCGTTCCGGATGATGCTGGAGACCGGCAACCAAGCCATCCGCATTGTCGGCCCCGGCGTCGGCACGGCCCAGTTCATCGAGATCGTGACCGACGAATTGCCGCTGCGGCAGCAGATGTACCGGTTCTCCCGCAACGTCGTGGTGGTCGCGCTGATCATCGCCGCGCTGACCGCGGGCCTCGTCTATCTGGCGCTTCATTATCTCTTCGTCCGCCCGATGCGGCGGCTGACCGCGAGCCTGGTCGGCTTCCACGAGAACCCCGAAAGCTCGGCGGGGATCATCGTGCCGAGCCAGCGCAGCGACGAGATCGGGGTCGCCGAGCGCGAATTGTCGGACATGCAGCGCGATTTGATGTCGATGCTGCATCAGAAAAGCCGGCTCGCCGCCCTTGGCCTCGCCGTGTCCAAGATCAACCACGATCTGCGCAATCTGCTGGCCTCGGCCCAGCTGCTGTCGGATCAGCTCGCCAGCGTGCCGGATCCGCGGGTGCAGCGCTTTGCGCCAAAGCTGGTGCGCTCGCTCGAGCGTGCCATCGCCTTCTGCCAGTCGACGCTGTCCTACGGCCGCGCCCAGGAGGCCGCACCGGACCGCCGCATGATCCTGATCGAACCTGTCGTGCTGGAGGTGCGCGAGACCGCGGGCCTCGCCTCCGACGCCTCGATCGCCTGGGTCGCCGCGATCGATCGCGGGCTTGCGGTCGATGCCGATCCCGATCAGCTGTTCCGGGTGCTGCTCAACCTCGTCCGCAACGCCGCCCAGGCGCTGGAAAGTCACGCCTCCGGCGAGGGTGGGGTGCAGCAGATCCGGATCACGGGAAAACGCGAGGGCGCTGTCGCAATTCTCGAGGTTTCCGACACCGGCCCCGGTGTCCCCCAGAAGACCCGGGAGCACCTGTTCGAGGCGTTCCAGACCTCCGGCCGCCCCGGCGGCAGCGGCCTTGGCCTCGCCATCGCCGCCGAGCTGGTCCGCGCCCATGGCGGCGACATCCACTTGGTCGAAGGCACCATCGGCGCCACTTTCCGTATCGTCATCCCCGACCGCCCCGTCGAGCTCCTCTCCATCCGCAACGAGCGGCAGAGGGCGTAAGTCGGCCAAAGGCCGAGTTCTTCCGTCATTGCAGGGTCTGGAGCACTCATCTATCCGTCATTCCGGGGCGCGACGACGTCGCGAGCCCGGAATCCATAGCCACCAGCCGGGGTTATGGATTCCGGGCCTGGCCCATAAGGCCATGCCGGAATGACACCGACCCCCGTCATTTCCTTGCAAAATCTCCCCATCCCGGACCTTGCCAACCGCGGCAAGAGCGGTTAGTCAGAGCGCTCTTTCGCACCCCTCCGGCGCTGTCCGGAGGCTGCCTGCGGGCTTAGGTCCGCACTGTTCGCGAAAAACGCGCCCGTAGCTCAGCTGGATAGAGCATCAGACTACGAATCTGAGGGTCGGACGTTCGAATCGTTCCGGGCGCGCCATTCTTCGCCGAAAGGTCAGGACCTAGCAGCATCTGGTCGCCAGACGGGCCCGAGACCGGATGGCGATGCCGTGTGAGGAGCGGAATGAAGATATCGCAGGCGTTCAAGTTCGAGGCGGCGCATCGGCTGCCGAACGTGCCCGAGACCCACCGATGCCGCCGGCTGCACGGTCATTCCTACCGGGTCGAGGTCCAACTGGACGGGCCGGTCGATCCGCACACCGGCTTCGTCGCGGATTTCTTCGACATCGAAAAATGCTTCGCCGACATCTTGGGCGCGCTGGATCACCACTGCCTGAACGAGGTCAAAGGCCTCGAGAACCCCACCGCCGAGAATATCGCGATCTGGATCTGGGACCGGTTGAAGCCGAGCCTTCGACAGCTGTCGGCGGTCCGGGTCTATGAAACGGCGGATTGCTGGGCCGAATATAACGGGCAGTGACGACGGTCCTGCTCTGACTTGGCCGGGCCATCCGCTCGATAGAGCATCAGGCGACGGATCTGAGGGGCGGACGTTCGAATTGTTCCGGGCGCGCCGTTTCGGTAGTAAGTACGTCCCATGCGTACCATCGATCGTCTGTTCTCCTGCCTCGTTCTGTTCCTTGCAATCGCAGCCGTCCCGGTGCTTCCCGCGCGCGCGGCCGAAACCTGCCCGTTCATCAGCGCCCAGGATCTCGCCCGTGCGATGCCGGCGCTCAAATGGTCACTGATTTCAAATCAGGACGGCCGCGGCTGCATCTACCAGGCCGGGCGCGGCGACACGATGATGCTCTCCGTGTTCCGCAATCCCGACAAGGACCGCGCCAGGGAATTGTACGCGACCTTCGTCAAGACGCTTGGCGAGCGCATGCCGCTCAACGCAGTCGCGGGGATCGGCGACGAAGGCCAGGGCGGAACGAGCGCGGCCGGCGCGGAGCGCCAGGAAGCCTCGGTCGTCGCCTTGTCAGGCGATTACATTCTGCAGATCACCGTCTATCCGATCGGCCGGCGCGCTGATGAAGCGCTGCTCGGGCCGGTCACCGAAGCCGCGCGCGTGGCCATAGGCAGCGTGAGCAAGAGCAGCGAACGGTTCGGCAATTGCGAGTGGCTCACGGCTGCGGATGCCGACGGCTTTCTCGACAAGAGCACGCTGACGGTGCAGCGGACCGGCGCGGGCAGCTGCATGATGTTCGATCGCGAGGCCAACACCATGACCGTCGCGGTGATCGCGACCTCGCGCGACACCGCCATCGGCATGATGAAACGCGCAGGCCCCTGCAAGCACACGGCGATACAAGAGCTCGGCAGTGAAGCGTTCGGCGAGTATTCCTGCACCAAGGGCAACGGCAACGCCGTCACCATCTATGTCTGGAAGAACGGCAGGCAGGCTTCGATCCTGTTCGCGCCGGTCAAGCCGCATCCGGAGTCTGGCTCGGTCGAGCGCCTGAAGGCGGTCGCCGGGCGGGTCTATGGGAAATTGTAACGGCGCCGGCCTGCTTCAACCGCCCGCCAGCGCCTCCTTGCACTTGGCCGCGAAGGCGTTGAGGTAGGCGCCGATCTCGCTGGCCAGCGCCTCGGACCGATCGACATTCTGCAGGCTCATGTTGAGCGCGTAGACCGGAAGCCCGGCCAGCACGATGGGCGTGGCAACGGCGAGAACGCCGGGTTGCCACGACACCGCGCAATAGCCGTTGCGTTCGACCGAGCGAATCGATGTCCTGACGTCCGCAAGCAGCGCCTTGGCGGCCGCAGTGCTGCGCCGCTTGAACAGTTTCAGCAATCGCTCGCGCTCGGCCTCGGCAATGCCGGCCAGATAAGCGCGACCGAGCGACGTCAACTCCATCGGGACCTGCTGGCCGGCGACCACGTTCCGCAGTGCCGCGCGCGGGCTGTAGCGGATCGACTCCAGATAAACCATCATGGTGCGATCCGCGGTCGCGAGCCCCACGTTGAGCCGGCGCTTGGCCGATTCGGCCCGCATCATCGGTCCGATCGCGTTGAGCACCGGTGATCCCGTCCGCATCGCGTGACCGATGCTGATGACGGATGCGGCAAGCCGGTAGGTCCGCTGGTTACGGACCTCGTCGAGCATCCCGGAATTGACCAGCGCTCGCGTCAGCCGGCTGACCGTCGATCGCGGCAATCCTGTTCGCTCCGAAATCTCGCCGTTGCCAAGCGTGTCGACGCCGGGCCGGAACGACCGGAGGATCTCGATGCCCCGTTCGAGCGAGCGGTTGCCGTCAACCCCGCCCGCATATCTGCGCGCCTGCGCCACATCCAGCCTCCGCCGCGATTTCCACTTAGTGGAATTAAGGGGATGTTTAGGGGTGCGCAAGCCGCTATCAACACGGCGAAGAAGAATGCCCGGCCGCGCTGGGGCTCAACGAGGAAACGGCACGGCCGAAATCGGCTCGACATCCGCAATGCGTCGCGGCGATCGATCCGACTCCAACCAGGGAGCTCGCCATGTCCTATCAGCTCATCGAATTTTCCGTCGAGGCCGGTGTCGCGACGATTGCATTCAACCGGCCGGACCGGCGCAACGCCATGAGCGACGACATGCGCGCCGAGTTCGTCGCTGCGCTCGAAACCGTGGCTCGCGAGAGGGCCATCAAGGCTCTGGTGCTGACGGGGCGCGGCGGTGCGTTCTGCGCCGGCGGCGATATCAGCGGAATGAAGCGCCGGCTCGCGGCGCCGCAGGGCGAAGTTGCATTCAACGGATGGAGCCGTCAGCAGGGCGTGCATTACGTGCAATCGTTCCTGCTCGGGCTGCCGAAGCCGACGATCGCCGCCGTCAACGGCGCCGCGGCGGGCCTCGGTGCGGACACCGCGCTGGCCTGCGACTTCGTCATGGGCACGGAGCGATCGAAGTTCACCTGGTCCTACATCAAGCGCGGTTTGATCCCCGACGGCGGCGGCCTGTATTTCCTGCCGCGCCGGGTCGGGCTTCCCAAGGCGAAGGAGCTGATCTTCACCGGACGCGTCGTCGAGGCCGACGAAGCGCTCGCGCTCGGCATCGTCGATCGCAAGGTGACCTCGAGCGAGCTCCTGTCGGCCGCGCAGGCCTGGGCGGTCGAACTGGCTCAGGGCTCTCCCACCGCGTTGGCGTTGGGCAAGAAGATCCTGAACGAGACGTTCGAGCATTCCGCGCACGACATTTTCAGTCTCGGCAGCCAGGCGCAGGCCATCTGCTACACCAGCGCGGAGCATCGCGACGCCGTGACGGCGTTCCTTGCGCAATCCGCGTCGAAGGATTGAGCCATGGATGCGATCGAACGCCTGATCCGGCCGCGTAGCGTCGCTGTCATCGGTGCATCGGCGGACCCGAGCAAGACGTCGGGGCGCCCGGTGTCCTATCTCCGGAAGCATGGCTTTGCGGGTGCGATCTATCCCGTCAATCCGAAGGTCGCGGACATCGGCGGTCTGACCTGCTACCCCGACGTCGCCTCGCTGCCCGATGTGCCTGATGTCGGTCTTGTCCTGCTTGGCGCGGAGCGCGCGCACATCGCGGTGCGCGAATTGTCCGAGCGGGGGGCTGCCGCCGCGATCGTTCTCGCCAGCGGTTTCACCGAAGCCGGGGCGGAAGGCGCCGCGCGCCAGCAACAGCTCATGCAAGCCGCCGGCTCCATGCGGATCCTCGGGCCGAACACGATCGGCCTCGTCAACCTCACCGACAATATCGTGCTGTCGGCGTCGGGCGCGCTGGCGATGGATGACTTCCCGGCGGGATCCATCGGGTTGATCTCGCAGAGCGGGGGCATTCTCGGAGCCTTGCTGTCGCGCGCTGCGGCGCGCGGGGTCGGGCTGTCGAAGCTGGTGTCGACCAGCAACGAAGCCGATCTCGAACTCGCTGATTTCATCGACTTTCTCGCCGGCGACAGCGCAACCAGCGTCATTGCGCTCTATGTCGAGGCGATCCGCAATCCATCTCGCTTTCGCGAGTCGATTCTGAAGGCGCGACGCGCCGGCAAGTCAATCGTCGCTTTCAAGATCGGACGATCGGAGGCAGGCGCACAAGCGGCCGTCTCGCACACCGGCGCGCTTGCCGGCTCGGACCGCATGTATGACGCCTTGTTCAGGCAACTCGGCGTGATCCGCGCCAGGACGTTCGAAGACCTGCTCGATATTCCCGCAGCCCTTGGCGCGGGATGGAAGCTGTCCGGCCGGCGTGTTGCGATCCTCACCTCGACCGGCGGCGCCGGCACGATCGTATCAGACAGTCTCGGCGTCGCCGGCTTTGCAACGCCCGCCCCCGACCCTGAGACTGCCGCGCAATTGCGCGCCCTGCAGTCGGGTCCGCAAGCCAATCTCGATCGCAATCCGATCGATGTGACCCTGGCCGGTCTGCAGCCCGATCTGCTGCGCGCCGCCATCCGCATCCTGCTCGCAAGTCCCTCTTACGATGCGCTGGTCGTCATTGCCGGCTCGTCAGCCGTGGGATCGCCGGGCCTGATGGCCGACGCCATCCACGACTGCCTGCCGCTCAGCGACAAGCCCGTCATTGCCTATGTGAGCCCCTACGCGCCCAAGGTGGTTTCCGTCCTCACCCGCCGAGGCGTCCCGGCCTACACCTCCGCCGAGAGCTGCACGGCTGCGCTCGACGGGCTCTTGCGGGCCGGAGCGCCGGAGCAGGTCCAGACACCCACCTCGCCCCTGACGGCGGCCGATGTCAGCGACTTCCCGACGGGATCGCTCGACGAAGCACAGGCCAAGGCGCTGTTCGCCCGCTTTGGTGTTCCGGTCGTGGCAGAGAAAGTGGTCGCGACGGCGCGCGAAGCCGAGCAGGCGGCGCGCGACCTCGGCGGCCGGGTCGTGCTCAAGATCCTCTCGCGCGAGATCGCGCACAAGAGCGATGTCGGCGGCGTCGCGGTCAACCTGACCGCCGAAACCATCGGCAGCCGCCTGATGAAGATGGCGGACGAGGTCGAGGCCAAGGTCGGGACGCGACCGAACGGGTTCCTGGTGCAGGAGATGGTTTCAGGCGGCGTCGAGATCATTCTCGGAATGCATCGCGATCCCCTGGGAACGGCCATCCTCCTCGGAATGGGCGGCGTCACCGCCGAACTGTTCAAGGACACGACGATGCGCCTGCTGCCAACGGGTGCCGGCCTCAGCCATGCCGACGCCCTCGCGATGGCGCGCGATCTCGTCACATGGCCATTGCTGGACGGTTTTCGCGGCCGGCCGAAATGCGATGTCGAAGCGCTCGCGGAAGCGGTCGTCGCTTTCTCGCGCATGGTTGCGCAATTCGGCGATCACCTCGTCGAGGCCGAAATCAACCCGGTCTTCGTGCTGCCGGCGGGCCGGGGCGTGAAGGCAGCAGACGGATTGGTTGTTCTCGATGTCTGAACAAAATCGGATGGAGCTCCAGATGGCCAGCGGCGGAATCATCAATCACGACGGCGCGCGCAGGAAAGGCTTCGCCGTGCGGCGCTGGCTGAACCTCGCCATCCTCGCTTGTGCCGTCGTGCTGGCGGTCGCCGGGCTGGGCGCCTCGCCGGCGCGCGCGGAATATCCCGACAAGATCATCAAGATCGTGGTGCCCTTCGCAGCCGGCGGCGGGACCGACATCATGGCGCGAACGACGGCGCAGGAAATCCAGACGGATCTCGGCAAGTCCGTCATCATCGAGAACAAGCCGGGCGCCGGGACCATCATCGGGACCCAGACGGTGGCGACCAGCGAGCCCGACGGCTATTCGCTGCTGATGGCGACCTTCGCGCACGCGGTCAATCCGAGCCTGTACAAGAAGCTGCCGTTCGATCCGCACAAGGATTTCGCGGCGGTCTCGTTGATCGCGCGATCCTTCAATATCGTCGTCGTCAACCCCGCATCCAAGATCAACTCGATCTCCGATTTGATCACTGAAGCCAAGGCCAATCCCGGCAAGCTCAATTTCGGGACGTTCGGCACCGGCACCTCGGCCCATCTCGCGGGCGAGCTGTTCAATGCGATGGCGAAGGTCAAGATGACGGCGGTGCCCTACAAGGGCGCGGCGCCTGCGATCAGCGATCTCTTAGGCGGACAGATCGACGTGATGTTCACCACGGTGGCGAGCGCAGCGTCGCTGGTAGCTGCAGGCCAGCTCCGGGCGCTGGCTGTCACGTCAGCCGAACGTTCGGCGGCATTTCCGCAATTGCCTGCTGTCGCCGAGGCCGGAGTGCCCGGCTACGCCGCCGAATCCTGGTACGGATTGTACGCTCCGGCCAAGACGCCCGCTCCGGTGATTGCGCGTCTCAATCAGGCCATCGCAAAGGCGGTTCAGTCCGGCGCTTTCAAGAAGCTTGAGGCCAACGAAGGCCTCATCATGGTCGGCGGCGCTCCGGAACAGCTCGATCGCTATGTCGCGCAGGAGGAGGAACGCTGGCGCAAGCTGATCAAGGATGCCAACATCGAGGTGCAATAGGACAGCAGGAGGGTGCCTGCGCATTGCGAAACATTGCGCAAGCACGCTCCGCTTCTATCTGGCTTCGCTAGAGTGTTCTGCTCGGTCGGATGACAGCCCTCATTCGGAGACGGCCAGAACGGTCAGCCCCCTGGTGCGCTTGTCCGGCGTCTCGAACTCGATCCGCTGCCCCACCGAGAGGCCGATCAGGGCCGCGCCAACAGGCGTCAGGATCGAGACCCGGTTGAGTTCGATGTTCGCCTCGTGCGGATAGACCAGCACGATCTCCCGGCTGGCACCTTTCTCGTCATCGCGATAGGTCACTTTGGAACCCATCCTGACCACGCCGCGCAAATCGTTCTCTGCGGCGACCGACGCGCGCTCCAGTTCGCGTGCCAGAAACTGCGCGACACGGGGAAACAGATCCATGGTCGAATTCGCCAGCGAGCTGAGACGTCGCGATTCGTCTTCCGTGATCTTGATCGGCGGCAACGCCGGCTGGTCGCGCCAAATCTCGGCTTCGAAGTTGTGCATTTGAAATCTCCTATGCTGCAGTTGGTCCGGGATCGTCATCGCGCGGCTTGCTGCGCCGATGAGCCCGGAAGAGCGGGACGACGTTGGGGCTTGATTGGGTGACGTTCTGAACCCTGACGACGTTCAGGCAGCCGGCGAGGATGTATGGCATTTGGTCGCCGACCCGCAGGCCGATCAAGGCAGCCCCCAATGGTGTCAGGACCGAAATGCGGGCGGGATCCGACCAACACTCCTCGGGCCAGGCCAATTGCACGATGCGACGCGGAACGCCCCAGTTCGTGCAACAGGTGACCCATGATCCCACGGTCACGCGCGAACGGAGATCGTCCCAATCGTTCGGCACGATGTCGGCGCGGTTGATCTCACTGATGAGGAATATCCCGTCCAGGTCGCCTTTTTGGGCGGCAAGGCGGGCAAGCCGTTCGAGTCGCGGATAGTCCGATGCGGTGAGCGCGATTTTTGGAAGAGGCAGCACGGCACACTCCTTCTGCTTCAAGACGACCTCTCAGGGCGAGGTCACGAAAGCTGGAAAAGAGCCCGGACGGCGCAAGCACCGTCCGGCTAACCGCCTGCTTGGAGGCGGCCGGCGTGAAGACCAAAGCGCGCGGTGCGCGCATCTATGTCGACGACATATGCCATGACATCCTGACTATAGTGATTCATTTCACGGCGACCATTGCGGCGAAACCGCACAGTCGCGAGCGATCGAACCGTCGCCGGCAGTCTATGATTTGGATTTGGCGGCGATGCGAGCTTCAGAGTCCACGGCTCTGCTGCCAGCAACGGAACCTCCGCCGGCGGCTGACGGTCTCGTCTCAGGATTCCCCATCATTGATCTGAAGCAATGATGATCTCGACCACCAATGCTAGAACGACTCGCAAGTCGCGACTCAGGGCTCCCCGGCCAGTCGCGGCAATCGCAGCGCGTGTTGGAATCTGAGGGCTCAATGGGACGACTACTGAATATCGTGACGCCGCTGCATACGGCGACGAAGCGCGACTACATGGGCCGCATGAACGACGACAAGATCGGCTGCTCGCTGAAAGCGCGGGAATACGAGGCCGACTATTGGGACGGCGACCGCCGCTTCGGCTATGGCGGCTACCGCTTCATCGAGGGGCGCTGGGCGCCGGTCGCCAAGGCGCTGATCGAGACCTATGGCCTGAAGAACGGCTCCAGCGTGCTCGACGTCGGCTGCGGCAAGGGCTTTCTGCTGTACGAGATGCAGAAGATCCTGCCGGGTTTGAAGGTTGTCGGCTTCGATATCTCCAAGCACGGCCTCGAAAATGCACACGAGCAGGTGAAGCCCTACCTCTTCAACTATCGCGCCCAGGACATCTACCCCTATGGCGACGACAGTTTCGATCTCGTCATCTCGCTCGGCACCCTGCACAATCTTCGGCTGTACGAGCTCGAAGCGGCGCTCAAGGAGGTCGAGCGGGTCGGCAAGAACAAATACGTCATGGTCGAGGGCTACCGGAACGTCGCCGAATTGCACAACCTCGAATGCTGGGCGCTGACGGCGGAGTCGATCCTGCATACGTCGGAATGGATCTGGCTCTACGGCAAGCTCGGTTACACCGGCGATTACGAATTCATCTATTTCGAGTGATCGGGCGCTCCTCATGGACATCAAGACTGCCAAGGCGGCCATTCTCGTCGAATCCGGCAAGCCGCTGATCGTCGACGAGTTCACCTTGCCCGACAGGCTCGAACACGGCCAGGTGCTCGCGCACGTGCACACGTCGAGCATCTGCGGCGCGCAGATCAACGAGATCGACGCCGTCAAAGGCGTCGACAAGTTCCTGCCGCATCTTTTGGGACACGAAGCGCTCGCCACGATCGTCGAAACCGGACCCGGCGTGGTCTCCTGCAAGCAGGGCGACACCGTCGTCATGCATTGGCGGCCCGGCAAGGGCATCCAGTCCAATACGCCGGCCTATTCCTGGCGCGGCAAGCGCCTCAATGCGGGCTGGGTCACCACCTTCAATGAATATGCCGTGGTTTCGGAGAACCGTGTCACGCCCGTTCCCGCCTCGATCGACCGCACCAGCGCGCCACTGCTCGGCTGCGCGGTGACGACCGCACTCGGCGTCGTCAACAACGACGCGCAGATCGCCATCGGCGAAGCCGTCGTCGTGTTCGGCGTCGGCGGTGTCGGGCTGAACATCGTGCAATTTGCCGCGATGGTCGGCGCCTATCCCGTCATCGCGATCGACCGCCTCGACAACAAGCTGGCGATGGCGAAGGATTTCGGCGCCACCCACACCATCAACTCCGAAGCGGTCAAGGATGTCGCTGCCGCGGTTCGCGCCATCACCGGTTCGGACGGGCCCGACAAGGTGGTAGAGACGACGGGCGTCAAGAATCTGATCGAGCTCGCCTACGAGATCACGGCCAAGAAAGGCCGTTGCATCCTGGTCGGCGTTCCCCGCGAGAAGGCCGAGATCTACACGCTGCCGTTACATTTCGAGAAGGTGCTGAAGGGCTCGGAAGGCGGGCAGTGCCAGCCGGCGCGCGACATCCCGCGTCTCGTTCGCCTGAGCGACGCCGGCAAGGTGAGCTACCGCGGGATCGTGACCCACGAGTTCGCGCTCGACGACGTCAACGACGCGCTGGATTTGATGCGCAGCGGCACATCGGGGCGGATCCTGCTGAACATCAGCTGAGCGCGGCGGCGACGACGCCGACAACATGCCGACGCTGGCGCTGCAGCAGCCAGGCTGCGATCGCCATGTTCACGATGTTCCAGGCGATGCCGTTGACCAGCGCCGAAGCGTAAGAGCCGGTCCAGTCGTAGATCGCGCCGGCCATCCACGCCCCCAGCGCCATGCCGGCGAGCGTGACCGAGATGGCGAGGCTGACGCGAAAGCCGGCTTCCCGCGCCGGGAACAGCTCACGGACGATCACCGCATAGCTCGGCACGATGCCGCCCTGCGCCAGGCCGAAAATGGCGGATACGACGTAGAGTGAGACCAGCCCGTTGAACGGCAGATAGAGCGCGAGTGCCATGGCCTGCATCGCCGAGCCCAGCAGCAAGGTCGGCAGGCCGCCGATGCGGTTCAACAGCCAGCCGAAAACAAAGCGGCTCGCCACGCTGAAGCCGAGCATGACCGCCAGCATTTCGGCACCGCGCGCAGAGCAGTAGCCGAGGTCGCCGCAATAGGCGACCAGATGGACCTGCGGCATCGCCATGGCGACGCAGCAGCAGATGCCGGCTAACGCCAGCAGGCCCTGGGTGACGGAAGGGGGCAGGCCGATGGTCTGCATCGTGCTGCCGCTGCCCGCCGCTTCGCGTGCTGCCATGCGGACGACGGGTCGCCGCAGCAAAACCAGAGACAGCGGCAGCATCGTCGCCAGGCAGAACAGGCCGATGCCGATATGGGTCTGCCGCCAGCCATACGCGGCGATGGCGTGCTGGACGATCGGTGGCCAGACCACGCCGGCCAGAGAGCTGCCGGCCATCGCCAGGGAAATGGCAAGGCCGCGGTGCTTGTCGAACCACAGCGAGACGTCGGCGACCAAAGGCGCGAAGCTGGCCGCGCCGCCGAGGCCGATCGTGAGACCTGAGATCAGCGCGAACACGAACAGGCTTGGTGCGAAGGCGGTGAGGACGTAGCCGAGACTCATCAGGACCGTGCCCCCGGCCAGCGGCGGCAGGATGCCGAAGCGATCTGTCAGGCGGCCGATAACGATGCCGCCGATCATGAAGCCGATGATGGCGAGCGTGTAGGGCAGCGTTGCCTCGGCGCGGGGCGCGTTGAAATCGGCCTGCACCGCCGGCAATGCCACGACCAGCGACCACATACCGACGCAGCCCAGGGTGCTGAGTGCCATGGAGACGGTGAGGCGAATCCAGGAATAGAAGTTTTCGATCGACGGCGTTTCGGGTGGCACTGCGACAGGTTTCCTCGGGCTGGGCTGGGATCGGCCCTGGGGTATCGCTCGCCGTCAGCGGCGACAAAGCAGGATTTCTCTTTTGTCGCGCGAGCGAAACTCATGCATCCTGCCGGCTTCCCGCATCGCCCGGAGCCGGCCATGACGTATCTGCTGCCGCCACTCAATGCCCTGCGCGCCTTCGAGGCCGCCGCCCGCCATCTCAGCTTCAAGCAGGCCGCTCACGAGCTGCACGTCACGGCCGGTGCCGTCAGCCAGCAAGTCCGCCTCTTGGAGGAGCGGCTGGGGGTGCAGCTGTTCGAGCGACGGACACGGCAGATCATTCTGACCGCTGCCGGCGAAACCTATCTGGCGCGGGTCCGGGAGGCGTTTCGCTGTCTTGCCGAGGCCACCGCCGAGCTCAAGCCCGAGGGCGTCACAAGCCTGCTGCATATCGGCCTCCACGCCAGTTTTGCGATCGATGCGTTGCGGGCGCGCCTGGCGCAGTTCCGCCGGGCCGAGCCCCAGCTCGCCATTCGCATCAGCCAGCCGGCGGGGCTGCACGAGCTGCTCGAAGGCAAGGTCGACGTCGTGATTGCGGACAGGGTGCAGCGCTGTCCCGGCTACAGGTGCGAGCCCCTGCAGAGCGGCTTCCTGATCGGGCCGCTTGGCACTGCCGATTGTCCGGAGATCGAAACCTTGCGGTCCTGCCTGCTTGGCGATGTCGAGCGCGCGCGGCCGGCCGCGCCGAGGGCGCCGCTGGCTGCCAGTGCGGCAGGCCCGGCACGCAGACCATCCAAGCCGTTCTTTTCCGCCTGAACGGGCCGGTTCGCAGGCATTTGCCATGACGGCTTCGCGCGCCGGCCGTAACCGCCGGTTAACCATGGATATTTACGGTGTCGAAAGCCTCTGAACTGTGACTGTCAGTTGATTTCGAGTCGAGCCCATGGCGTTCGGTAGCCGCGCAACTCCGCGAAGCATCGCCCCGACGGAGCCTGCGGCTTCGTGGGAAGCGCCGCGGGCTGCGCGGATGAAACCTGACGGCGCCGTGCCGGCGCTGATCAAGGGATCGCTGACCGTCACCGGTGTGCTGTCTTTCCTGCGCGAGAACGGCCGGCGCATTCTGACGCTGGCGGTGGCGCTGTTCGCCCTCGGCGTCGTCGTTCTGATGATTCTGCCGGTCCGGTACGCCGCGACCGCCCTGGTCGTGCTCGATCCCCGGGAGCTGCGCGTGACCTCGGATCAGGAGGTGCTGCCGGGCATCGGCCAGGACGCCGCGGCGCTTCAGAGCCAGATCGAGATCGCCAAATCGGACGGCTTTCTCCGCCCCCTGATCGAGCAGCTCAAGATCGCCGATGACGATGACATCGCGGGCGGTCATACCGACATGACGCGCCTGCTCGAGAAATTCCGTAACCGCCTCGAGATCACGCGGCGCGGGCTCACTTACGTCATTGCCATTTCCTTCACCTCGAACCGCTCCGAGCGGGCCGCTTACTACGCCAACGCCATCGCCGCGGCGTTCGTTGCCAGCCAGGGCCGCGTCCGCACCGAGGCCACGGACGAGGCGGCCGACTGGCTCAAGGACCGGCTGAAGACGCTGAACGAGCGGCTGCGCGCATCGGAAGACGCCGTCGCCGCCTTCAGGCTCGAGCACAAGATCCTCAATGCCGGCAAGGATTCAACCACGCAGCAATTGCGGGTGACCGATCTCAATCAGCAGGTCTCCGCCGCCCGTCTTCGCACCGAGGAAGCCAAGGCGCGCTACGAGCAGGTGCAACGCGATCTCAAGGCCAATGTCGAAGGTCCCGTGAAGCAGGACCTGCTGAGCATGCTGCGCGCGCAGCGCTCGACGCTGAACGACCAGATCGCGCAAAAGAAGGCGGTGTACGGCGAGCGCCATCCCGATCTTGCGATCTCCTATAGCCAGCTGGCCGATATCAACCGGCAGATCGAGGTCGAGCGGAAAAAGAACATCGACACGGCGAAGTCCGAATATGAGGCTCAGCTGGAGCAGCAGAACGCGCTGGAAAAGCAGCTCAAGGCGGTCGAGACGCAGATGCTGGTCGACGGCCAGGCGCTGGTGAAGCTGCAGGAGCTGCAGCGGGACGCCGATGCCAACAGGAACATTTACGAACAGTTCCTGTCGCGGTTCAAGACGACCAATGAGCAGCGTCAGCTGCAAAACTCCCAGACCAAGATCGCTTCGCCCGCCATTCCGCCGTTGCGCTCGACCCGTCCGCCGCTCGCTTTGCTGCTGGCGGCGCTGGGGATCGGCTCGCTGCTGACATCGACCGCCGCCACAGCGGCGATGACGAGCATGTCCGGCGGGCCTGGGCCTGCCGAGGCCGCCGTGCATGCGGGGGCGCAGGACACGCAAGTCCAGCAGCAAGCCCAAACTCAAGTCCAGCCTTCCGCCGCTGCCGCGCCCCGGCCCGAGGCGATGCCGCGCCTTCCCGTCTGGGCCCGCATTCCTGATCTGGCGTCCGGGACTGCGACCAACACCGTCTGGCAAAGACCGATCGCCGCCTCGGTCGAGCTCGATCTCGGCGCCTATCTGCGGCCGCTGCTCGAGCGGATCGATCGCGTGCCGGTGCGCGGTTGCAAGGTCGCCCTCGTGCTGTCGGTCGGCAAGAGTGCTGGCGGCAACACCGTTGCGCGCTCGCTCAATCGCGCCGCCGTGAACCGCGGCATGATGAGCGTATTGATCCGGCTGCAGCCGGAATTCGCAGGTCACCAGCCGCCGGTGACCGAATGGAACGACGGCTCGACCACGGCGGGACTTCAGTCGATCGACGAGCTTCTCAGTGCCGGCCGAAAGGCAGACGCGAGGCCCGAGGACGATATTCGTTCGGAGTTCGATCTGATCATCGTCCATGCCGGCAATCTCGCCTTGCAGCCCGACGCCATCGCGCTGGCGGCGCATGCGGACCTGATTGTCCTCGTGGCGCGCGCCGGCGAGCTCGGTTCGGCGGCGATGCGCCGGGTGACCGCGGCGTTGTCGCGGTATGAGGCCGTGCCGACGGGTCTGGTCGTCAATCACGCGCCTGCGGGTTCGCAGGCGCCGCACCCCGAGGACGGCGCATTGGGTCTTGCGGTTTGACGATGACAGCGTCGCGCCGTCGTTGGCTGACTGCTGCGATGCTGCTGTCGATCTCATTCGGAGCGCCGGCCTTCGCCGACACTTGCGTGCCCGTGCCGCAGACGGTTGCGCCGGAGAGGCTCGCTGCACTGTCGCGCGGCTTCAATGCCGACGGCTGGATCAACGGTGAGGTGCCAAGCCGCGAATTGCTGCAGCAATTGCGCCGCGCTGGAATGACTCACGTCCGGTTGCCGGTGCCGGCAGAGCGCGTGATGCCTCGTTTCGCCGCAAAGGCCGAGCGCGACGAGACGCTGCGTGTGCTCGACAAGGCGCTGAAGCAGCTCACCGCACTCGGCTACGTTACGTCAGTCGATCTTCATCCCGGCGAGCGCTTCAATCGCCTGCACAAGGAGGATCCGGACGCGGCGCTGCGCGAGATGCAGGACGCCTGGAGCGGACTTGCAGAGGTCATTCGCTCCTATCCGGCCGACCGCGTCTTCGCAGAGCTGCTCAACGAGCCCGATATCGACGCCGACACATGGCAGAGGCAGGTCGAGGCGCTCGCCGGCCTCGTCCGCAGATTGCTTCCCGCCACCACCCTCATTGTCGGTCCGGTCAACTGGCAGCGTGCGGATTCGCTGCCGCGGTTTCGTCCGCTGGAGGATCCCGACATCGTCTATGCCATCCACTTCTATGATCCCATGGTGTTCACCCATCAGGCTCACTGGGATGCGCAGGATCCGCTGCACGACATCATCGATCTGCCTTATCCGATCAATGCCGGCGATCCCAAAGTGCAGGCGCTGCGCCAGGATCTGCAGGCGAGGGGCGCGACCCAGGCGCTCGGCATGCTCGACGTCGCAATCGCCGCCGCCAAGGACAAGCCGCAGGCCGATCGCTGGCTCGCACCGGCGCTCGCATGGCAGCAGCAATTCAAGCGACCGATCATCGTCAACGAGTTCGGCGTGCTGAAAGCCGGCGCGCCGAGACAAAGCCGGCTGCGCTGGCTGGCGGACGTCACCGCTTATGCCAGGGAGCATTGCTGGGGCTGGACGCATTGGGAGCTGGCGCAGGGCTTTGGCCTCGTCGATCGCAGCACCGGCAGGCCCGATCCCGACGTGATGCGGGCGCTGCTCGGCGCGCGCCCCGGCCCGGCCGGCGCTGACATCGCACCGGTTCGCTATCGTTAAGGAATCCTTTCACATCGCCCCGCTATCGTGCTCGACGCGCGCTGCCAAAGGACGATTGATGGGGGCCGGTGACTTAACCCAGGTTCAGACCGTGCCGGCCGAGCCATCGCCGCCGGCCTGGCGCGAGCTGGTTCCGACACTCTGTATCGCCGTGGCGGCGATCGGCTTTGCTCCGGTCCTGCATTTGGCCTATCCGGCCCTGGCCATCGTGGTCGAGGTCCTCATCGGTATCGCCATCGTGCTGGCGGTCCCGACCTACGCGCCGGCCATCGCCATCTTCGTCCTGTTCTTCCAGAACCTGTTCGTCTCGATCCTGTCGCCGCTGGTCCCGCTGCCGTCCGATCTCGACTTCATCAAGGGCTACAATTTCCTCGTTTGCTCCGTGATGTGGCTGGCGACGTTCGGCCTTTACGTGCTGGGCCAGAGGAATCAATCGGCTGAGGTGAACCAGATCATGCGCTGGGGTGTCGTCACCCTCGCCGTGGTGTCGCTGTATTTCGCGATCGGCTTCATCCAGGACGGACAGCCGGCTGCGGTCTATCTGCGCAATATCGTGCTGCCGCTGTTCCTGTTCCAGCTCTCGCTTCTGACCGCCGCGACCTATGAGGTGCGCATCACCCCGTTCCTGGTGACGCTCGCGGTCATCCTTCTGCTGTGCGGGTATGTCGAACTCGTCTTCCGCGATCTCTGGCTGGCCATCACCAACAGCTATACGTTCTGGGGTTTCGACGAGCTCAAGGCGACCCATTCGGGTGTCTGGGAAGCTCAGATGCGGGCCACCGGCAACGTGCCCGTCGACCTCAAGGACCGCTTCAGCTTCGATTTTCTGAACACGCCCTTGCTCGAAGGGTTCGGCCTGTCGAAGATGCTGCGCATCAACGGTCCGAACATGCACCCGATCAGCTTCGCTTACGGCGTCGGCTTTCTCGCCCTGTTCCTGTTCTCGGTGGGACGGCCGCTGCTGGCCCTCGCAGCATTGCCGCTGCTGATCTTTTGCAGCGTGAAGGGCGCACTCATCGTGGTGATCTTCGTGGTCGCGGCCTGGATCGCGACCCGTCTGATCGGCGCCGTGGTGACGTTGTTGCTCGGCTTCCTCGGCATGGCCGCCTTCGCGGTTCTGGCGATTCGCCTCGGGCTGCAGATCGGCGACTATCACGTCATTGGACTGATGGGCGGTTTGGACGGATTCGTGCAGAGACCTTTCGGCCGGGGCCTCGGCATTGGTGGCAATTTGTCGGAGAGCTACTTTTCCATCGACTGGAGTGCCGCACAGGCCGCCGGGACGATCGACGGCGCGGTCGAGAGCGCGATCGGCGTGCTCCTGTACCAGATGGGCGTTGGCGCCTTTGTGCTGCTGGCCTTCTATTTCGCGATGGCGCTTAGGGCATGGCGCCTCTACGCCTCATCGGGCTATCTGACGCAGGGTCTCGCCGGCTTCGGCGTCATGGTCGTGCTGCTCAACGGATTGTTCCAGGAAGAGGCCTTGTTCGCGCCACTCGCGCTCGGGCTCATGCTCTCGCTCACGGGCCTCGTCATCGGCAGCCATGTGAGAATGCAGGCCGTCGCCCGCGAGGATGCGGCAGTCGAGCAGCTCACCGGCTACCAGTCCGTGGCGTAGCTCAGCGTCAGGCGCGCACACCTGAACGCTCCGACGCAGGAACTTCCACTTTTTCCCGGCGTTGGTCTCGCGGGTCGCAGCACAAACGGCCGGCTCCGCACGATGAAGAACTTCTCCAACGCTGAATTTTCACCCGAGGTGATCGCGATCATGACGGGCGCCCTGGAAGCCGCGGTTGCGAGCCTGCCGGAGCCCGTGCAAGCTTCGCACGTCAACATGCTCGCCGAATCCATCCTGCGCACGGCCGCCGCGGGCGAGCGCAACGTCGCCAACCTGCAAAGGATCGCCTTGATGGAGCTGCAACTGGTGCCGCGCGAGTGATGAGGTGGACATGAAGACGACATTCGCAGCTGTCGCAGCGCTCCTTGCCACGCTGTCTGCCGCCCAGGCAGAGAGCTGGACGGCCTACCGCATCGCCGAGTCCGGAACATCGGTGGACATTCCCGTTTCGCTCTTCACGGAGTTGGCAGGCAAGCCCGACGGCTTCGGCCAGCAATTTCGCACCTCCGACGGCAGAGCTGATCTCACCGTACAGGCCGTTTCCAACAGCCAGGGTCTTTCGCCGGCTGCATTCCTGGCCAGGAAGAGTCCGCCGTCCGGCATCATCTACAAGCGTGTCGCCCCGAATTTCTTCGTCGTCTCCAGCATCAAGCGCGACAAGATCTGGTACGACCGCTGCAACTTTTCGCGCGGCTATGTGCACTGCGTGCTGATCAATTATCCCGCGGCCGAAAAGCGGCAATGGGACCGCGTTGTCACGCGGATCAGCCACAGCCTCAGCGGCGGTTGAACTCATCTGGAAAAGAGCTGCCCGAAACGAGCTCGTGCCCAAGTCACGAGGCGCCAGCTTGACGCGCTCTGATCGGCCCGGCTCTTGTGAATCGTCCTGATGGTTAGACTGCCGCCCGACTCACCGCCACCCCAGCGCCGGTGCGACATGTTTCAGGATCGCCTCGATCGCATGCGCGCAGTAATCGACCCCTAACTGGTTCGGGATCGTCAACAGCAGCGTGTCTGCCTCCGCGATCGCCTCGTCCTGGCGCAGCTGCTCGATCAGCGCATCGGGCTCGGCAGCATAACTCCGGCCGAAGATCGCCCGGGTCTGCGGGTCGATGAAGCCGATCTGGTCCTCGCCTTCGCCGCCCCGGCCGAAATAGGCACGATCGCGATCGTCCATCAGCGCAAAGATGCTGCGGCTGACGGAGACGCGGGGCTCACGGGTGTGGCCGGCCTCCTTCCACGCCGCGCGATAGGCGCGAATCTGCGCGGCCTGCTGCACGTGAAAGGCTTCGCCGGTCTCGTCGTTCTTCAGCGTCGAGCTCTGCAGATTCATGCCGAGCTTCGCCGCCCACACCGCGGTGGCGTTGGAGCCGGCGCCCCACCAGATCCGCTCGCGCAGGCCTTGCGCATGCGGCTCGATGCGCAAGAGTCCCGGCGGGTTGGGAAACATCGGCTGCGGATTTGGCTCGGCAAAGCCTTCACCACGGAGCAGGTCGAGAAAGACTTCCGCGTGGCGCCGGCCCATGTCGGCATCGCTCTGGCCGTCAGCGGGCCGATAGCCGAAGTAGCGCCAGCCGTCGATCGCCTGCTCGGGCGAGCCGCGGCTGATGCCGAGCTGCAGCCGGCCGCCGGCGATGAGATCGGCGCTGCCTGCGTCCTCCACCATGTAGAGCGGGTTCTCATAGCGCATGTCGATCACGGCCGTGCCGATCTCGATCCTGCTCGTCCTGGCGCCGACCGCCGCGAGCAGCGGAAAGGGCGAGGCGAGCTGGCGCGCGAAATGATGCACCCGGAAATAGGCGCCGTCCGCGCCCAGTTGCTCGGCCGCGACCGCAAGCTCGATCGATTGCAGCAGCGTGTCTGCGGCCGAGCGGGTCTGCGATTGCGACGAGGGGGTCCAGTGTCCGAAGGAGAGAAAGCCGATTTTCTTCATGAGGGCTAGGTATGCATGACCGGAAGAATTTGCGAGACGTTGGCCCGAGGGAAAAATGGCGGCGAGGCGTGTGGCCGTAAGTGCTGGGAGGAAGCAGGCCCGGGTTCGCACCACGACGTCAGGTCGTTCGACTTTGATCTGTCGTGCCCGGAAGCGGCCTCAGATTTCGCAACCGGTCAAATTCAATGCCTTGAGTAGGCCACCGAACGCCTTCAGTCGACAGGGCTCGGTCTCGCTGGCGGCCTTTGCACGCTGAGCATTGGCAGCTCGCTTGGCAACAATTGCCTTTGGCTTCGGCTTGGGACGTTCGGCGGTCGCGATCGTCTTCGCATCGCGCCGATGACGGACGATCGGTTTCGGCGCGGTCGAATCGACTTGGATGTCTTGCGGAGCAACGGGGTTCTCGACCGGAGCAATTTGTGTCGGCATCGCGCTGCTCACAGCGGCAACCTCGAGGCGATCGGCCTTCGGCAACGTGTCAGGTGACGCAGAGACGGTTGCGCTCTGCTCGGCAAGGGGCGGGGCGATCGCGACGGCGCGACGCGGTGGAGCGCTCAGCTCCATTGCGGACAGCACCCCTGCACTCAACAGGATGAGGAGGCCCAACAACGCCATTTTCAGCATAAAGCGCCTCTAACCCGGGGTTAGTGCCGCTGAAAATTCTCCGCTGCAATAAGGCAACTTGTCGGCGATTGCCGACCTACGGCGAATCATTTGCCGACAGGGTTAACGGCGATGCTTCTGCAGACCATCGTCGTAAGCGGTCCTTCGCCACGCCCTTGAAAGGCGCCCGGGAGCATCTATATAACATCCATAGACCATCCAGGGGGATGGTAATAATGGATGTACCCATGGCCGATAATGTGCGCGAGCTGCGACCCAAGGCCCCCGACACCGAGAAAATCACGATCAACCTTGGCTATGTCGACCTCGGTCATGTCGATCTCATGGTGCAGGAAGGGTTCTATTCGAACCGGACCGATTTTATCCGGACAGCAATCCGGAACCAGCTCGAGCGCCACGTAGAGGTCGTCAGACGATCCACGGCCCGGAAAAACCTGGACCTCGGGCTGCGCAACTACACTCGCGAGGATCTCGAAGCGGCGCGGCGCGCCGGCGAAATGCTGCAGATCAATGTTTTGGGCTTAGCCACCATCGCCCAGGACGTCACTCCCGAGTTGGCTCGCGCCACAATCGCGTCGGTCTCGGTGCTGGGGGCCCTTCACGCCACTCCCGCGGTCAAGGCCGCTCTCGCCGACAGAACGAGGTGAACGATGCTGAATCCAGTCATAATCCGCGAAGCAACCCGCCTCACGCGTGCCGGCCAACTGGTCGAGGCCACCGCGCTCCTGCAGCGCATGCTCCACGGCGGTAGCGCTCCAAAACCAGAGCATCGCAACGCCGCTCAGGCTCGGCTCCCGGGGCTCGATCCGCTTACCATCGACGCTACGGCCGACGTCGTCGAGGAGCGGGAAGCTCCGCAGATCTCGCCGGCCCGCTCTGATCAGCGACGCAGGCGCTCCTCACCGCTCGACGGCATGCGGGATTTTTCCGGGCTCGGCCTGCGAAGTCCGATCGCACGCGCTCCTCTGTCCCCGTCGGACATGGTGCCCGAGGGCACACGGTTTATCGCCGGTACCTTCAGTAACGCCGCGGGAAGCCGGACCTACAAGCTGTTCATCCCAAGCCGCTGTGAGGGACGACGGCTTCCGCTGATCGTCATGCTTCATGGATGCACCCAGTCGCCCGACGATTTCGCGGCCGGCACCCGGATGAACTTCCTGGCGGAAGAGCAGAATTGCTTCGTGGTCTATCCTGAGCAACCGAACGGAGCCAACCCATCGAAGTGCTGGAACTGGTTTCGCACGGGCGACCAGCGCCGCGGCGGGGGCGAGCCCTCGATGATCGCCGGCATTACCCGCCAGATCATGCGCGACCATGCGATCGATCCGAAGCGCGTATATGTCGCGGGTCTGTCGGCCGGCGGGGCCGCCGCCGCCATCATGGGCGCAACGTATAGCGACCTGTACGCGGCGGTCGGTATTCATTCAGGCCTCGCGTGCGGAGCCGCGAGCGATCTTCCTTCCGCGTTCGTCGCCATGCGGCAGGGAGGCGGCTCCAAGGCAATTGCGGACGGCAAAACTTCTGTGCCGACCATCGTTTTCCATGGCGATCGCGACACCACGGTGCATCCAAAGAATGGCGATCAGATAATCGAGCAGTCGACCAGGGCAACGAGGCCGACGACGAAGGTACTTCGCGGACGCGTACCCCACGGCCATGCCTATACTCGCACCGTCCTGATCGACGGGGCCGGTCGGGCGATCTCCGAACACTGGAACATCGATGGCGCTGGACACGCGTGGTCAGGCGGCAGTCCCGCCGGGACCTACACTGATCCGCAAGGGCCGGATGCGACGAGGGAAATGCTGCGCTTCTTCCTCGAGCATTCGCTCGGTGGGTAATCTGGCTTCACCGCCCGATCCGAAGCTACCGGCACCGACAACGTCCTCCGGACGATAGGGCTGCTGCAACATCAGGGGGTACCGGGCGGGGCGCGACGGGCGAGAAATCGGTCTCAAAGATCACCGGAGTTTGGGATCATCCTCCCGGCAACGTTCGGCGATCTGCCATCCGTCAATGCCCCGTTTAGCTTGAGGTCCGTGATGAGACGTCGGCGACTCGCCGCGCGCACCATGCCCTGGCCGTCAGTCACACGGATGACGTCGTGCCCTTCCTCTCGCCTTCACCACGAACTGCTAGTGACCAGAGCATTCAAATTGCTCCAGCGATGCGGTCTATCAAGGGCCGATGCTGACCTCCGAAGGTTCGCTTCGAGGAAGTCTCGCGATCAAGGCATGACTGCTTGCGTAGTTGCCGCAACTTAAAGCGGTCTTTGGAGAGCACAACGAGCGAAGAGCTAATTGTTCTCAGGCCAACGCCCGTCGAGCATAGGTCTGGAAGATCGCCAGCTAGACGTTTGTTGGTTGGAGTTGCTACCTGAAATCATCGTCCAGTCGCAGAACGTGCGATTGATCTCAGTTCATGCGGGTCTCCAACAATGCGCGGGTTTGGAACGCCACATCACGAAGCCTGTTGTCCGTTCAGAAATGACCGTTGTGGTCGCACCCTCATGTTCTTGGAGCGCCAGATGAGCAAACGCAAACCGGCACCAGCGTCAAAGCGCGCCCGCAATCCGAAAATGGCCGCGCGGGCCCAACGGAACAAGCAGGCCATTGTTAGAAGCCCGAAAGAGGAATTTCTTCGCTCTGCTGCGGCAGCCTCGATTGAACCGCCTCCTAAGCTTCATGATGATCCTGGACACGAGGTTCCTATCATTGAGCCTCGGGTGGATGCCTTGCCAGGTGACCTCAGTCAGAGAATGATCGACAGCGATCCAATGAAAGGCTTCGCTTTAGCCACGGCAAACATGCAGGCGTACCAAGCAAAGCTTCTTGAGATAGCCCAGGCCAACGTGCAGTTCACTTTTGATTTCGGCCTGAGACTTGCGACGATCGGGTCACCAACTGAATTTTTCGCCGTCATTACCGAGTTTACAAGCAGACGGGCCGAGATGTTCGGGCAGCATTCGAAAGAATTGGTGGCATATCCGTTCTGGCGCATCAAGCCGGCCCCAGAGCTCACGGCTCTGCCGGGACGATAACTGCACGCCGTACCCGCTGCGGCAAAGGATGGACGCAAACGCGAATCACGCATGCGCCGATCACGGTTGCTTGCTTTCGGCTGGGGAGCGCGGCTCACAACAACCCAGAGCGGGCTCGGTGCCGCCGATCCGAGGGACCCGCGATCAGGAATGTAGGTTGACACGATGTCCACAACAGAAGCCGTTCTGCTGATCGTTTTGGCGGGACTTGTCGTTCTGATCCTCGGCAACATCGCGTTTCAGGTGACAGCGGAGCGAAAGAATCCGCCTATCGGCGTCTTTACCGATTGCGACGGAGTGCGCCTTCACTATATCGAACGGGGCGATGCCGCTGCGCCTTGCGTGGTCCTGTTTCACGGGAACGGCACCATGATTCAGGATCTCGTCCTGAGCGGTTTGGTCGACCGCCTGGCCCACGACCATCGCGTCGTTTGCTTCGATCGGCCAGGGTTTGGCTACAGCGACCGTCCGCGCACGCGCATCTGGACGCCTACGACGCAAGCTTCCTTGTTCGCGAAGGCTCTTGATCAGCTTGGAGTGCGCAATCCCGTGGTGCTCGGCCACTCCTGGGGAACGCTGGTGGCAATCGCGCTGGCGCTGCGAAGCGGTTATGCCGTGAGTGGGCTCGTGCTTGTGTCCGGCTACTATTTTCCAACCTCACGGATGGACTTTTGGCTCATGTCAGGTCCGGCACTGCCGCTGCTCGGGGATCTGATGCGCTACACGATCTCGCCGATCATATCGTGGGCTATTGCGCCGAAGCTGATGCGCACGCTGTTCGCGCCGCGTGCCATTCCGCCGAAATTCAAGAATGAATTTCCGATCTCGTTGGCTCTCCGGCCCAAGCAGTTGAGGGCGGCCGCCGAGGAGAGCGCGTTCCTTATTCCTGCTGCCGCGCAATTGCAGCTTCAGTATCAGGGCATCCGGTGTCCCGTTAGGATCCTGCACGGAAAGGGTGACCGGCTCATCGAGGCCGACCAGTCGCGCCGCCTGCACGAGGCGTTGCCCCGCTCCTTGCTACATCTGGTCGAGGATGCCGGTCACATGGTTACCTATGCAGATTCGCCGGGAATAGCGGATGCCGTGGCTGCGCTGGCGCTCGCCGCACCGCTGAGGACCGCATAGGGTTTCCTTTTGCGATGCGGGCGTCCGGAAGTGGCCAGTGGCTGACTTCAGCCCAGCGCGCGGGGGTCCGCTTCCCGAGTCAGACTGGACCGATGGGCCATGGTGGTCCGATGGTAGCTTTGACCCTGAAAGCGAAGTGACGCCGCTGGGCGCTGAGGTCAGTTCATGTTGGCACAGCGGACGGGATTTGCTCGGCCAGAGTTCTTCGCAGTTTGACCCAAACCGGTCATTTCCCTAGACAGGCTGCCTCGCCGGGGGAATGATGGAGCTCTAGGCGAACTGGGGCCGCCGTCATGGACCTGGGAGGTTGGCTACGGAGGCTTGGCCTCGAACAATATGAGGCGGCATTCCGCGAGAATGAGATCGACGATACGGTCCTGCCGAACCTGACGGCGGAGGACTTGAAGGACCTTGGTGTCGGAATTGTCGGGCATCGCCGCAAGCTGCTCGACGCCATCGCCGCCTTGCGTGCTGAAGCGGGCGCACGGGCGCCCCTATCCGACGCTTCTTCGGCAACCTGTAAAACCACTAAGGACACCGCCGAGCGCCGCCAAGTCACCGTGATGTTCTCGGACCTAGTCGGTTCGACGTCGCTCTCCGCACGTATGGACCCAGAGGACCTGCGCGAGATCATTTCGGCGTATCAAACGTGCATCGCCGATACGGTACGCCGCTTCGGGGGCTTCGTTGCGAAGTATATGGGCGACGGCGTGCTGATCTATTTCGGCTACCCGCAGGCTCACGAGGACGACGCTGAGCGAGCCGTTCGCGCAGGATTGGAAGCGATTGGCGCGGTTGGTGCGCTCGAGTTTTCAGTTCCGCTGCAAACCCGCATCGGTATCGCGACGGGCCTGGTCGTCGTCGGCGACTTGATCGGCACGGGATCGGCACAGGAGCAGGCGATCGTCGGCGAGACCCCAAATCTTGCTGCACGGCTTCAGAGCGTCGCCAAAGCGAACGCGGTGGTCATAGCTGAGAGCACGCGGAGACTGCTAGGGAACCTGTTCGATTTGGCGGACCTCGGATTGCACGATCTCAAGGGCATCGATGCGCCGACGCGAGCCTGGGCAGTGCTACAAGTGAGTTCGGTGGAAAGCCGTTTCGAGGCGTTCCACGGAAGTGGGCTGACCGAGCTAGTCGGACGGCAAGAAGAACTCGATTTGCTGCTACGGCGATGGCGGCGGGCGGCGAGCGGTGAAGGTCAGGTCGTACTGCTTGCTGGTGAGCCAGGTATCGGCAAGTCGCGATTGATAGCGGCGCTTCAGGAGCGCCTTCAAATCGAGCTGCACACCAGCCTTAGGTACTTTTGCTCACCGCAGCGCGTCGACAGTGCGTTCTATCCGATCGTTACACAGCTGGAGCGCGCTGCCGGATTTTTGCGCGAACATACGCCGGAGGAGCAGCTTGACAAATTGGCGGCGCTGTTAGCGCCGGCCTCACCTCCGCAAGAGGATCAGGCCTTGCTGGCTGAGCTGCTATCGATCCCGTTCAAAGGCCGTTTTCTGCCTTTCCAGTTAACGCCTAGGGGCAAAAAGGAAAAGACTTTCGAGGCGCTACTTCGGCAGCTCCATGGTCTAGCGCTGCAACGACCGGTGTTGATGCTCTTTGAGGACGTGCACTGGATCGATCCCAGCTCGCGCGAACTGCTCGACCTTGTAGTCGAGCGGGTCCAGCATCTACCGGTGTTGCTGGTTATTACATTCCGTCCCGAGTTCGAGCGCATCTGGGCCGGGCAGGCGCACGTCACAATGCTGTCCCTCAGCCGGCTCGACCGGCGCGAGGGCGCTGCGTTGGTTCAGCAGCTCATCGGCGAAGGGACCCTAACGAGTGATGTCGTTTCGGAGATTGTCGCGCGCACGGATGGGGTGCCGCTATTTCTCGAGGAGCTGACGAAGGCGGTGCTGGAGGCAGATGACCGCGGCGCCAAAACCGCACTCTCGCGTGTTTCAGCGACGGCGCTTGCAATTCCGGCCACTCTGCACGCCTCGCTGATGGCGCGCCTTGATCGGCTCGGATCACCCGTGAAAGAGGTGGCGCAGGTGAGTGCTGCCATCGGTCGAGAGTTCTCCTACGAACTATTACAGGCCGTAGCGCAGCGGAACTCAGCTGAACTGGATAAAGCGCTACATCAGCTGGTATCTGCCGAATTGATTTTCCGGCGCGGAATGCCACCAGACGCGGAATACAGCTTTAAGCACGCCTTAGTGCAGGATGCGGCCTATAGCACATTGCTGCGCGGAGCCCGTCACAAGCTGCATGCACGGATTGGCAAAGCGCTCGAACAGCTCTTTCCTGAGCTTGGCAGCATCGAACCCGAGCTGCTGGCGCACCATTTCACGGAGGCCGGAGAGGCAGAGATCGCGATTTCATATTGGTTGAAGGCCGGGCGGCGTGCGGCGGGGCGCTCCGCCGACGAGGAGGCCGTGCGTCATCTCAGACGGGGCCTGGAGATGTTAATGATGCTGCCGCATTCGACACAGAAGGATCAGCAGGAACTCGAATTCCAGCTCGCCTTGGGCACGCCCTTGGCGGCTCAGCATGGCTATGGCAACCCACTCGTGGGGGCTGCACGCGATCGCGCGATCGCCTTGTGTGAAAAGTTGGGCGACACGGAGCACCTGTTGCCGAGCCTCTACGGGCAGTATGCCTATTGCATAGCGAGCGGCAGGATCCCGAAGGCACTTGAGTATTCGCAGCGCTGCCAATCGCTGGCCGCGCACACCGGTGACCGCGCGGCGCGACTGATCGCGCACCGCGCCATGGGCGCGTCGCTGCTTGAAATGGGCGAGTTCGAGGCCGCGAAAGCACAGCTGGAACAGATCCTTGCAATCGACAGGATCGAAATGGACCAAGCTCTTTCGGTGCTTTACCTCGCGGATCCGCACTCGTCAGGCCTTGCCTATCTGGCACTGAGCCTATGGGCCTTGGGATACCCCGACCAGGCAGTCGCAGCACGCCAGAAGGCAATTAAACATGCCCTTGACGCAAACCACGCGAATACCAGCGGTATCGTTGGCATCTATGCTGGCGCACAGTTGTCCGTGTTGCTCGGCAAGATGGCCGACGTCAAGAACTACGTTGAAAACCTGAACGCACAACTTGGATCGCGCGTGCCGCTCTGGGCCATTAGTTGCGGTCAAATACTGAGCGGTTGGGCAATCGGGTGTGCAGAGCGGCTGGAAGACGGCATTGCTCTAATGAAACACGGAATACATGCCGCCGAACAACAGGTTCGGTTTCATTCTCCGCACTACCATTCACTCCTTGCGGTCCTGCAAGCACGCGCAGGAGATATGCAGGGTAGCCTGAGCGCGATCAGAAAAGCCACCGAGCTGATAGCCGACACAGGCGAATATCTCTGGCAGGCCGACGTGCTCAGAATTGAAGGCGAACTCCGATTGCTTTTCGGAGCATCCATGGAAGCGGAAGCAATCCTTGTTCAAGCTCTCGAACTCGCCCGCAAGCAGCGGGGAAGATCGTTCGAGCTGCGCGTCGCTATGAGCATGGCGCGGCTCTGGCGCGATCGAGGCAAGCGAAACGAGGCTCGCGAACTGCTCGCGCCGATCTACGACTGGTTCACCGAAGGCTTCGATACCCGCGATTTGAAGGAAGCGAAGGCCCTGCTCGAGGAACTCACGTGAAAGGCGAAGACCTGCGACTTCCGGTGATGGCCCATCGGCGAAGTTGCGCCTCGGCGGTCGGTAGTCCGCTCGTTGAGCCAGAGCGGACCAGATTTGCTCAACCTGAGTTCTTCGCGTTTTGACCCTAAGCGGACCTGCGCCCATACCGCCTAATCGATCCCCTGCAAGTGCAACAACCATCGAGACGTGATACTCTGCGTCCCGTCGTCCTCAATCTGCGATGAGGATTGAATGAAGCGGCGAGAGTTCCTGGCGGGCACTGGGGCGCTGCTCGTTCAGCCGGGACATTTGCACGCGCAAGGGAAGCCTCGGCGGATGGGTTTCCTTGGCCTCTGGGCGGATGATCCGACTCGCGACCCCATTCACGCCGCATGGCTCAGCGGGTTGCGGGAGAAGGGTTGGATCGAGGGCAAGAACCTGCTTGTAGAATATCGTTACGCCCCGGATCGTTTGCCAGCTTTAGCCGCCGAGCTGGTCGGCTTAACTCCCGATGTGCTCGTCGCCCCTGGGCCGCTGGCAGTGCAAGTCCTGAAATCAGTAACCTCCACCATTCCGATTGTTTTCGTGGCTGTCGCCGATCCCCTGGGGCTGGGCCTCGTGCAAAGCCTTGCGCGACCAGGCGGCAACATCACGGGTGTTGCGACCATGGTTCCCGATGACTTCGGCGCGAAACGCCTCGAAATCCTCCGCGAGCTCGTCCCCAGTGCCTCGAAAATTGCTATCTTGATCAACCCGAACAACCCGATGCACAGACTTAACTTCGGAGAATTTTTGGCTCGCACCGCCCAGAGGCTCGGTGTCACTTTGCTGACAGTTGAGGCTACGGCGCCCGACGAACTTGACGTTGGATTTGCGTCGGCCGCCGCCCAACATGCCGACGCCGTGCTGGATATGGGTGACAGTCTGACCTTTTTCCAAGCTCCCCGAGTGGTCGCGCTCGCCGCGAAGTATCATCTGCCGACAAGCTACTTGTTCCGACGATGCGCCGACCTCGGGGGGTTGATCGTCTACGGCCCCGACTTTGTCGATCTGTACCGCCGTGCAACCGGATATGTCGATAAAATCCTCAGAGGCGCCAAGCCCGCCGATCTGCCGGTAGAACAGCCGACAAAATTCGCGCTGGTGATCAACTTGAAGACGGCAAAGGCGCTCGGCCTCACCGTGCCGCCCTCGTTGCGCGTTCGCGCCGACCACGTCATCGAATAGAGATGCCGTTCGCTGCGGTGCATGAGTCTGCTCCTGGCCCTTTTCGTCCGCGTTCGACGCTTGGCTCGACGTCAGCTCTCAGGGGCATGGCGGACTAGATTTGCTCATACCAAGTTCTTCGCAGTTTGGTGCGCATGGGTCTGCGTCTAGCTCAAAATTTCCGGGAACCATTTCCGTTCCGACCCATCCAACGGGAGCGCCGCAATCACCGGCAGCGCCTCCGGACGGCAACGCGCGCACGGCGGCAGTTGCGCGGGATGTTGGCTGCAATGCCTCAGGAAACCGATGTAAGGAGGTACCCATGGCAAGGCCTCGTTCGACTTCCATCAGCAGACGAAGTGTGGTCGCAGGACTGGCGCTGACAGCCGCCCCCGTCGCTTTGGCTGGAGCCAATCAAGCGCGTGCGCAGGCCCAGCAAACCACTCCGGATCAAAGCCTGTATGAACGACTTGGCGGCGTCTTCGCCATTGCAGCGGTCGTGGATCACTTCAGCGACGCTGTCGTAAAGAACGCCGTCGTCGGTCAGAAGTCAAAAAATCCGCAGTTGAGGGAATGGCACACCAAAAATCTGAAACGCTTGCCTGGTCTCAAGTTCATGCGAACACTTTGGGTCTGTGACGTTTCGGGTGGGCCGTTCCAGTTCAAGGCCACCAGGCCGGGGACGACGCCCCTTGGCCTTGAGGAGGCGCACCGGGCCTTGCGGATCTCCCCGGCGGAATTCGACGAGGTCGCTGCTGAACTCGGGCGGACACTTGACTTCGCCAAGGTCCCGAAGCGCGAGAAGACCGAAGTGCTGGCTGCGTTCGCCAGCCACAAAGATGAGGTCACCGCCGGTTACGTATCGAGAGCCAAGCGCGGTTGAAGCATCCCGTGGTGCCGAACGACGAATTGCGACCTCACGCGTAGGCCACCCAGCCGCGGAAGGCGAAGCCGGTGTAGAACAGCGTGGGATCGGTGAAGCCGGCCTCGAGCAGGATCACCTCATCCTGTGCGGGTGCGAGAATCTCCAGATGGTTGGTGACGGCGTTCCGCGCGGCTGCCGCCTGCTCGGGCTCGACGCCGGACGCAGCCAGGAACGCGGAGTAGCGCGACAGCCACAGCGGGCGCTCCTGCTCGCCGTCGGGCGCGCTCAGATGCGCGACCACGAACGGTGCGCGCGGCTTGAGCCGGCGGCGGACCTCCGAGGCGATGCGGCGCCGCTCGGCGACATCGACGAAGTGCAGGGTCAGCAGGCAGGTGGCACCGTCGAACGGTCCCTCCGGCGCATCGTCGACATAGCCTTGATGAAGGCGTGCACGTGGTGCCAGCGATCCCAGGGTTTGCCCGGCCAGCGCCAGCATCGCCGCGGACGGATCGACGCCGTCGAAGCGCCAACCGGGATGCGCTTGCGCAAACGCTTTGAGCTCCAGGCCGCCACCCGCGCCGAGGACGAGCACCTGCCCATCGCTGGGGACGCTTTCGGCGAGCAGAATCGCCGTCATGGACTGCATGGCGTCATAGCCCGGCACGAAGCGCCGCGGCCCCTCGGTGTATCTCGCCACGAATTGCGGATCAGAGAATGCGGCTTGAATGTCGGTCATGATGTTGTCCCCGTGAATGGAGCCGTTCAGGCGCGATGCGCGCTGATGTCGTGGATCTTTCGAGACCCGATCCGCTTGCGCAGGTCCTCGCCCAGCATCGCCAGCGTCACCTCGCCGAGCCGCGCCAGCAGCAGCGCCTCGGCATCGTCAAAGGCCTGATCGAGCGCGGCATTGACGGCCTGCTCGACCAGGCAGCCGGGCGCCTCGGTCCGGTTGCCCATCGCCAGAAGCGGAGGATTGCCGAGCGCGGCGTAGACGTCGCGCAGCGTCACCTTCGACAGGTCGCAGGCGATGGTCCAGCCGCCGCCATGCCCCTTCTCGGAGCGCACGTAACCGATCTCCCGCAGGCCCGCCATGATGCGGCGGATCACCACCGGGTTGGTGTCCATGGCCTTGGCCAGGGTCTCGGACGTGAACGGCCCAGGCTGCTGCGCCATGTGCAGCAGCACGTGCAGCACGCCGGAGAGTCGGGAATCTCGTTTCATGTAACTTTATATGTTACGTGATGACGAAAAGGTCAAGCGACTCTGCTGACGCCGACGCACGTAGCTCCCCGATGATCCCGCCATGCCCCTGTTTTGCCCGACGGAGCAACCTGTCCTTGCTCCGCACATCGAGCGTTTGCACGTCTCCTAAGCCATTGATCCCGCTCATGCCGTCTACTGTGCATGGGGTTGTTTTCGACATTTTTGCTCTGGCAGTCCCAAACAACCGAGGTCGCCATGCCGATTTGTCACGGTGACGCCCCTGCGCGCGAGGAGCACCATCTGGCCCGGGCGACCGTAGGATTTTTCGTCCCGTCCCTCGCGCGGCGCCGTTTTTCATCAGTCCATTTTTGGAGGCGCATCATGCACGTCTATAATGTGGTCAGGTTCAAGGTGAAGCCGGGTGAGGAAGCCGCCTTCCTCGACGCGCACCGGAACGGCAAGGCGAAATGGCCGGGGCTGGAGCACGGCGTTATCCTCAAGACCGGCGAGCAGACCTTCTGCCTCATCGGCACATGGGCCAGTCAGGACGCGCTGGCCGGGGCGCGATCGGCGATGATCAAGACGCTCGACAGTTTCAGGTCGGTGCTCGAAGACCAGGGCAACGGACGCGGTGTGACTGATGCCGTGTCAGGGGCAGTGGTGCTCGCGCTGTAGCAGGCAAGCGGCGCCCGCTACTTCATCACCCGCAGGCCCTTGGTCGTGAAGCGCTGCGTCTTCTCGCCCGGCCGGACCGGGCGCCGCGTGCCGGCGGCCTTGCCGGTGCCGGGCGGCTGGTGCGCGGGGACGAGCTGGTGCGGCTGCGAGCCGATCAGGTCGCGGCGGCCCATCTCGATCAAAGCCTCGCGCAGCACCGGCCAATTGTCGGGATCGTGGTAGCGCAGGAACGCCTTGTGCAGGCGGCGCTGGCGCAGGCCCTTGATCGCCTCGACCTTGTCGCTGCCGCCGTGGCGGACGCCGCGCAGCGGGTTGACGCCGGTGTGGTACATCGCGGTCGCGGTCGCCATCGGCGAGGGCAGGAAGGTCTGCACCTGATCGGCGCGATAGCGGTTCTTCTTGAGCCACAGCGCGAGGTTCATCATGTCCTCGTCGGTCGTGCCCGGATGCGCCGCGATGAAATAGGGGATCAGGTAATATTTCTTGCCGGCCCGTTCGGCCGCTTCGTCGAACATCCGCTTGAACTTGTTGTAGGCGCCGATGCCCGGCTTCATCATCTTGTCGAGCGGACCGCGCTCGGTATGCTCGGGGGCGATCTTCAAGTAGCCGCCGACGTGATGGGTGACGAGCTCCTTGATGTATTCCGGGCTCTCGACCGCAAGGTCGTAGCGCACGCCGGATGCGACCATCACCTTCTTGATGCCCTTGGTCTCGCGCACCTTGCGATAGAGCCGGATCAGGTCGTCATGCGAGGTGTTGAGGTTCGGGCAGATCTCGGGGAAGACGCAGGACGGCCGCCGGCACGCCGCTTCGACCTTCGGGTCCTTGCAGGCCATCCGGTACATGTTGGCGGTGGGGCCGCCGATGTCGGAGATCACGCCGGTGAAGCCCGGGGTCTTGTCGCGGATCTTTTCGATCTCGCGCAGGATCGAGCCTTCCGAGCGGTTCTGGATGATGCGGCCTTCGTGCTCGGTGATGGAGCAGAAGGTGCAGCCGCCAAAGCAGCCGCGCATGATCGTCACCGAGAACTTGATCATGTCCCAGGCGGGGATTTTTGCTTCGCCGTAGGACGGATGCGGCGCGCGCGCGTAGGGGAGGTCGTAGACCGCGTCCATCTCTTCGCTGGTCAGCGGGATCGGCGGCGGGTTGAGCCAGAGGTCGCGATCGCCGTGACGCTGCACCAGCGGCCGCGCATTGCCGGGATTGCTCTCCCGGTGCAGCACGCGCGATGCGCGGGCATAGGCTTCCTTGTCCTGTTCGACCTGCTCGAGCGCCGGCAGCCGGATCACGGTCGCACCCTTCTGGCGCGTCGCGCCCTCGTCGGCGGAATCGAGATCGTCGGCGTGCAGCTCGGTGTAGTCCTCGGGCACCTTGCGGAACAGCGCGACGCCCCTGATGTCGTCGAGCGCGCGCGGCGCCTCGCCGGCCGCGAGCCGCTGCGCCACCTCGACCACCGCCCGCTCGGCATTGCCGTACAGCAGGAGATCGGCTTTGGCGTCGGCCAGCACCGAGCGACGCACCTTGTCCGACCAGTAATCGTAATGCGCGATCCGGCGCAGCGAGGCCTCGATGCCGCCGAGCACGATCGGCACGTCCTTGAACGCCTCGCGGCAGCGTTGCGCATAGACGACCGTGCAGCGGTCCGGCCGCTTGCCGCCTTCGCCGCCCGCCGTATAGGCGTCGTCGCTGCGCAGGCGGCGGTCCGCGGTGTAGCGGTTCACCATGGAATCCATGTTGCCGCCGGTGACGCCGAAGAACACTTTTGGCTTGCCTAATGCCCTGAACGGCTCGGCCGAATGCCAGTCGGGCTGCGAGATGATGCCGACCCGGAAGCCTTGCGCCTCCAGCAGCCGGCCGATGATGGCCATGCCGAAGCTCGGATGGTCGACATAGGCGTCCCCGGTCACCAGCACGATGTCGCAGGCGTCCCAGCCGAGCGCATCCATCTCGGCGCGGCTCATCGGGAGGAACGGTGCAGGCTTGCGCGGCTGCGCCCGGGCCATCAGCGGCTTTACGGCGGTGATCATCTGGGTGTCCATGGCGCCTACGCATAGGACTCCACGCTCCTGAATACAACCGACGGACGCGTGAAAGATCGAGGTTCCCGGGCCGCAGTCCGGCGCGTTAACGGGTCACGAGCGCGCGCCGCTTCGTCCTCTCCCAGCGTGACCCGCGTCAGCCATGGCGGTGTGACGCCCTCCACATACCGACCGGTGCCGTCGCGTCATGCTCTCTCCAGTCTTGAAGGAGAGCCCCATGTTTCTGGTCGATGCGCTGCTGATCCTGGCGATGTTGTTCTTCCTCTTTCTGCCGATCACCGATCGCCGGACGGTGCGGATGAGGCTCTGCATGCTGTGCGCGCTGCTGGCGGTGTTCTCGGTCTCGCTCAGCCGCACCCCTGTCGTGCCGGTGCTGCTCGCGAGCATCGCCGCGCCTCCCGGAATGCTGCGCGTGCCGCATATGCATGCCAGTGAGCCGTCGTCGGGGTTCTCACCGCGGCCGTCATCGGATATCCGATTGATCCATGGGCAAGGAAACGGGCAAGGAAACCTCTGACGGCGGTCATGATGCGGTGACCGGCGTATCGCCGTCCACGAATGTCTGGCTCGGCGTGATTGCGCTGGTCGGCTTCATCCTGGTGGCGACCGCGCAGGCCTCCAATCAGATTCTGGCGCGCGGACTGGCCGGCTCCGTCCCGCCCTTCGCGCTCGCCTTCTTCCGCTGGAGCATCGTCGCAATCGGGCTCGCGCCGATCGCGCTCAAGGAGATTCTCGATGGCCGCGTGCCGCTGGCCGGGAACATCTGGTCGATCCTCGCCGCCGGCTTCATGGGCATGTTCCTGTGCGGCGGTCCGGTCTACGCCGCGGGCGTCTCGACGACGGCGATCCACATCGCGCTGATCATGGCGCTGTCGCCGATCACGGTGCTGCTGATCTCGGCCCTGCGCGGCATGGAGCATGTCGGCCCCTTGCAATGGCTCGGCACGGCGCTGGCGCTCGCCGGCGCGCTGCCCATCATCTCCGGCGGCCATCCCCAGACATTGATCGAACTTCAGACTGCAGCGGGCGACGGCCTCGTCGTGATCGCGATGCTCGGTTGGTCCGGCTACACGCTGCTGCAATCGCGCGCCGCGCCAAAGGCGTCGCTGCTGGCACGCATCAGCCTGTTCTCGGGCGCCGGCGCCCTGTTCTCGCTGCCGCTCGCGGCCATGGAGATGTGGGCGACGCCGGGGGAGGTCTTCAGCACCAAGGCGCTGTCGGCCTATGTCTTCGCCGGGATCGTTCCCGGCCTGCTCGCCTATGCCGGCTTTGCCTGGCTCGGCGGCAAGTTCGGCTCGGTGCGGACCTCGCTCGTGCTCTATCTTGGGCCGATCGCCAGCGCGCTATTGTCTTTCGCCATCCTCGGCGAACCGCCGCAGCTGATCCATCTTCTCGGCGGTTTGCTGATTTTGGGTGGCGTCTGGGCCAGTTTGCGCCGCTAGTTCCATCCGCATGCGTCCGGGTTCACCCGCAGGAACCATCGGCCTTCGCGGACATTCTGATGGAGGGTTGCCGCGAGCCCGCCTCGCGCGCGCTCGCGATGTTCGCCTCTGGCGATGGGGGAGCTGTGAGTACAGTCATAGAGAACCTGCTGTTGCGAAAGCAGAAGCTCGTGGAGCAGCTCGAAAAGGTGCCATCGGTCGAGGACCGCGACAGGATCGAGCACCAGCTCGAGCAGATCAATACCGCGCTGGATTTTCTGGACAGGCCGGGACCGAGGGAAGGGCGCTAGAAGCGCTCATTCCACCTTCAGCGAGTCCACCTTCAACGCCCTGGCGTAGACCACGCCCGAATTGGTGATATGCGTGGTCATCAATTCTTCGAAGGCGGCGAACTCGCTGCGCGCGAACAAATCGAGCAGCCTGCGATGCTCGTCGAACGACGTGCGGGTCCGCACGTCGATCGGTGAGGTCAGATTGGTGCGGAGCGCCGCGACGCGGCCGGAGACCAGCTGATAGGATTCGGCGAGGTAGCGATTGCCGCAATGAGTGAACAGCGCCTCGTGAAATGCTGCATCGGCGCGGCCATAGGCGATGTTGTCCTTTGCCGCGACCGCCGGCTCCATCGCCGCGATCGCCTCGCTCATTGCGGCGATTGCACCGTCGCGATCGCAACGATAGGCGAGCTCGGCGGCCTTGGGTTCGAGTGCGATCCGGAAGGTGCAGAGCGCGTTGATGTCGTCCGCGCTCGGCGTGAAGACAAAGCTGCCGACCTGCGGGCGGATCACCACGAGGCCCTGCGCCTGCAGCTGGCCCATCGCCTCGCGCACCGGCGTGCGGCTGACGCCGAAGGAATTGGCCACCATCTCCTCGGAGATGGCAGCGCCGAGCGCGAACTCGCCGTCGATAATTGCCTGCCGCAGCCGCTGCATCACCCGCTGCGACAGCGATTTCGGCGTATCGAGCTTGAGCGAGCGCATTTGCGTTTCTCAGACCACCTTGCCGGGATTGAGCAGATGATCGGGATCGAGCGCCGCTTTCAGCGTCCGCATCAGCGCGATCTCGGCCTCGCTCCTGGCATGGCCCAGCCATTTCTTCTTCAGCGTGCCGATGCCGTGCTCGGCCGAGATGCTGCCGCCCATCTCGCGAACGAGACCGTAGATGATCGTGTCCATCTCTTCCTTCGGCTGCTGCTCGACGGAGAGGCCGGTGACCCAGGAGACCAGGTGCAGATTGCCGTCGCCGATATGGCCGTAATAGACGCTCTCACATCCCTCGATGCCGGAAGCGAGCGCCGCCTTGCAGCGCGTGACGAACTCGTCCATTCGCGCCACCGCAAGGCCGATGTCGTAGGAGATGTGCGGGCCCAGCACCTGGCCGAATTCGGCGCAGATGTCGCGCACGCGCCAGAAGCTCTGCGTCTGCGCCAGCGATTGCGCCACCGCGGCATCGGCCAGCAGCCCGCGCTCCATCAGCTCTTCGAGCCAGGCCTGGAAGCGCGGCGCGTCCAGGCTCTCGTCGGTGCCTTGCGCCTCGACCAGCACGTAGAGGCCGTGACCTGCGGCGATCGGCGGCTTCACGCCGGCGCGAGTCGTGATCACGTCCCAATAGTCCGGCCACATCACCTCGAACGCCGACAGCAGCGGCCCGAGCCCGCTGCGCGCCGCATCGAGCAGCGCGATCACCGCGGCATAGTCCGTCAGCGCGCAGAGCGCGGCCATGGTCGAGCGCGGCTTCGGAAACAGCCGCAGCACCACGCGGGTGATGATGCCGAGCGTGCCTTCCGAGCCGATGAACAGATGCTTGAGATCGTAGCCGGCATTGTTCTTCATCAGCTTGTTGAGGCCAGTGATGATGGTGCCGTCGGGCAGCACGACTTCGAGACCGAGCACAAGCTCGCGCGTCATGCCGTAGCGGATCACGCGGTTGCCGCCGGCATTGGTCGAGAGATTGCCGCCGATGGCGCAGGAGCCGCGCGAGCCCAAGTCGAGCGGAAAGAAGAAGCCGGCTTCGTCCGCTGCCTTCTGGATCGTCTCCAGCGGCGTGCCCGCCTTCACCGTCATCGTCGCGGAAGCGCGATCGATCTCCTCGATGCCGCTCATGCGCTCGAGCGAGATCGCGACCCAGCCGGCTTCGGGCGATGCGCCGCGGCACAGCCCGGTCAGTCCGCCCTGCGGCACGAACGGCAGCTGCGCCTGCCGGCAGGTCGCAATCGCATCGGCCACGCCTTGCGCATCGACGGGACGGATCACCGCAAGCGGCGTCTGCGGCAGACTCGCGCTCCAGTCGTTGCAGTTGCGCGCCGGCACGTCGGTGCCGATCAGGACGCCGGCTGCGCCAAGCTTGTCGCGAAGTGCGCCGAGCAATTGGTCGGGCCGCTTCACCGGGGTCACCATGTCCATGCGAGACCTCCCTAAATCTGGCTGCGCCCATGCGCGAAATCTGGCTGCGCCCATGCGCGCCGTGACGGGGGAAAATATTTGCGTCTTTCTTGTATGTAAGGTACAAGACAGAAAGTAAAGCAAAAACAAGCTCGGAAGCCCCTTGGAGACCATTGGGAGATCAGAGGCTTGATCCGAGATCGCAGCTTAGAGGGCGGTGTGATGACAGAGGCAATTCGCGGGTTCTGGGTGGCATCGGCGACGCCGCTGGCGGCCGACGGCAGCGTGGACGCCGCCAAGCTTGCGGCTCACGCCAAGCAGCTGTTCGGCAAAGGTGTCGACGGCGTCGTGCTGTTCGGCACCACTGGCGAGGGCACCTCGTTCAATGTCACCGAGCGCGTTGCGACCATCGAAGCCGTGCTCAAGGCCGGTGTTGCGCCGGAACGCATCGGCATCGGTGGTGGCTTTCCCGCCATCACCGACAGTATCGCACTCTCGCGCGCGGCGCTCGGCCTCGGCCTGCGCCACGTGCTGGTGCTGCCGCCTTACTTCGACCGCAGCGTCGCGCCTGAAGGCATCGAGGATGCCTTTGCCGCGATCATCGACGGCGTCGCCGACGATCGGCTGCGTGCTTATCTCTATCACATCCCGCAGATGTCGGGCGTTGCTATCCCCACCGCCGTCGCCGCGAGCCTGCGCAAGCGTTACGGCAAGGTGATTGCCGGCCTGAAGGACTCCAGCGGTGACTTCAAGCAGTTCCAGGCATTCCGTGCGGCGGCTCCCGAGCTCGCCATCACCGTCGGCAATGAAGCCGATATCACCCGCGCGATCGCCGCTGGCGGCGCCGGCACCATCTGCGGCATGGCCAACGTCGTGCCCGAGCTGGTCAAGGGCATGGTCGAGGGCAAGGATGTCGAAGCGCGCATGCAGGCTGCGATCGAAATCGTGCTGAAGACGCCCTCGTTCACCGCGACGCTGAAAGCGATCCTGGCGGCACAGACCGGCGATGCGGCCTGGCAGCGCGTGCGCCCGCCGCTCCGCGCCTCGTCCGACGGCTCCGCATTCAAGCGGAAGCTCGACGAGTTGACGGCTCCTGCTATCGCCTGAGACCGCACAAAATCGTGATACGCCGCCGCCAGTTCGCGCGCTGCGTGTCGCGGCCGGCACGGCGGCAATCGAAGATTGCCGTTCGATGCCGCTCCGTCCTTAGAACGATTCAACACTAGAGCGATTCAACTCTGCCTGCGGTTCTCTTCAATCGCTGCGGCTGTTAGACGCGCCAGCTTCAAGGCTGCGTCTGACCGGGAAGTGAATCGAACGTGCGTGCTTATCTGGATGGCCAGCGCATCTGCAGCCATCGAACTCATGCCGGCAAGAGCCGTGCGGGTCTTCTCATCGGAGCGGCCGTGCTGCTCGCCGAATGCCCCTCCAACACGACGACCGCGCAGGCGCAATCGGCCCTGCCGCCGGTGACGGTGGAGGCGCCGGCGCAGCGGCCGAAGCTGGTGCGCGCATCGGACCAGCCGTCGCGCCGCGCGCAGACCGCCGCGCGCCAGCGCAATCGTAACCCTGCGGCCGCCGCACCGACGCTCTCGGAGCGCGCGGCTGCGGAAGCCGCCGCGCAGCAGGCCGCAAAGCTCGGCTACCGCGCGATGCCGAGCGCGACGACGCTGCGCAGCGGCGCCTCGCCACTCGACACCTCTCAGTCCGTCAACGTCGTGCCCGAGCAGGTGTTGAAGGACCAACTGCCGCGCAACATCGACGACGCGCTGATCAATATCAGCGGCATCACCCAGACCAACACGCTTGCCGGAACCCAGGATGCCGTGATCCGCCGTGGCTTCGGCGACAATCGCGACGGCTCGATCATGCGCAACGGCATGCCGCTGGTGCAGGGCCGCAGCCTCAATGCCGCCGTCGAAAGCGTCGAGGTGCTGAAGGGACCGGCCTCGCTGCTCTACGGCATCATGGACCCCGGCGGCATCGTCAACACCATCAGCAAGCGTCCGGAGCTGTACCAGCACGGCTCGGTCACGCTGCTCGGGTCGACCTACGCGAACAACCGCAGCGGCGCCGACGGCACGCTCGACATCACCGGCCCGATCGGCGACGGCGGTCTCGCCTATCGCTTCGTCGGTTACGGCGTCAGCGAGGACTATTGGCGTAATTTCGGCCGGCACAGGGAAATGCTGGTGAACCCGTCGCTGGCCTGGTACGGCGACACCACGACGGTTCAGCTCACCTATGAGCACCGTGAGTTCATCACTCCGTTCGACCGCGGCACGTCCTTCGTCAAGGGGGCGCCGCTGGCAATCCCGGCGACGCGCCGTCTCGACGAGCCCTTCAACAATATGTGGGGCACCTCCGACCTGGTGCAGGCTTCGGTCGAGCAGAAGCTCGACGACAATTGGAAGGTCACCGCGGCCTACAGCTACAACACCGAGACCTTCAGCGCCAATCAGCTCCGCATCACAGGCGTCAACGCCGCGACCGGCGTCGAGACCCGCAGCAACGATGGCACCCGTAACTCGCTGAGCAATGCCAGTTACGGCACCTCGTATCTGCAGGGCGACGTCTGGGTCGGCGGCTTCCGCAACGAGATCCTGTTCGGAGGCGAGGCGCTCTATCGCACGATCGATCGCCACGATCTGATCCGCCAGGCGACGCCAAGCTTCAATTTCTACAACCCGGTCTACGGACTGGTCGTGCCGGGCACGACCGTTTCGGCAACCGACAGCGAGCAGACCGACAAGCTCGGCACCCGCGGCTTCTTTGCTCAGGACACCTTCCATCTGACCAACTGGCTGTCCGTGGTTGGCGGCGTGCGCTGGATGGAATACGAGCAGCTCGCAGGAAAGGGCCGGCCTGTCTTCGTCACGAACACCAATCTCGCAGGCGACAAGGTGCTGCCGCTCGGCGGCGTCATCGTCAAGCTGAACGACCAGCTCTCCTATTACGTGAGCTATACGCAGTCGCTGAAGCCGACCTCGACCATCGCGGCTTTCACCACCGGCTTCGTCGTCGACTCCACCATTGCGCCCGAAGAGGGAACGCAGTGGGAGACCGGGCTGAAGTTCGATGTCAACAAGCGGCTGTCGGGCACCCTGGCGGTCTACGACATCGAAAAGAAGAACGTGCTGGTGCTCGATGACATCGGCAACGGCAAGTCGGCGGCGCGCACCTCCGGAGCGGCCCGGTCGCGCGGCGTCGAATTGGACGTGACCGGCAAGCTGACCGACCAGTGGAGCATGATCGGAAGTTACGGCTACACTGACGCACGCCTGATCAATGATCCCGTCGTCGGCAACGCAAAATTGCTGAATGTCGCGATGAACACGGTCTCACTCTATCTTGTCTACGATTTCGGCGACGCGCTCCCCGGACGTCTGCGACTCGGCGGCGGCGCGCGCTATGTCGGTGACCGGCCGGGCGACGCCGCCAACACGTTCTTCATGCCGGCCTATACCGTCGCGGACATCTTTGCGACCTACGACACGAAGGTCGATAATCTGCCGGTGACCTATCAGTTCAACGTCAAGAACCTGTTCGACAAGGTCTACTACACATCCACCACCGGCAACGCCCTCAACGTCGCGATCGGCGATGCGCGGCGCGTATCGCTGTCGGCCACGGTGAAGTTCTAGCCATGGCCGCGCGGCTCGGACACACCATCAAGGCGGTCCTGTTTCAGGTCCATTCCATCGCGGGCCTGGTCCTTGCGCTGCTGGTGTCCCTGATCGCGCTGACCGGCGCGACCATGAGTTTCGAGGACGAGATCGTCGATCATCTCAATGCCGGCATCATGCAGGTCGCGCCGCGTCAGGCGCCGGCGCTGATGCCTGATGCGCTGGTTGCCCGGCTGAAGGCCTCGCAGGACCTCGGCAAGGTCGCCGCCGTCACACTGTCGAGCGATCCATCTGCGGCGGTTCATGTCCGCTTTGCCCGTGACGATCGGGGCGACCGGCCGACCTCGCTCTATGTCGATCCCTATGACGCCCGCGTGCTGGGCTCGCCGCGCGGCGAAGCATTTTTCGCGACCGTGCGCCGGCTGCATCGCTGGCTGCTCATTCCCGGCGACGGCAAGGGCTGGGGACGTCCGATCACCGGCACGGTCGCGCTCGGCCTGATCCTCATGCTGGTGTCGGGCCTCGTGCTGCGCTGGCCGCGTCGTGCAGGCAGTCCGAAAATGTGGCTGAAACCGAATCTTGGGCTCGGTGGCCGCGCTCTGCACCGGTCGTTGCATACCGTGATCGGCACCTGGGTCCTTCCGGTCTATCTGACGATGACGCTCACCGGCCTGTATTTCTCATTCGAATGGTACAAGGACGGCGTGACCTGGCTGCTCGCACGTCCGCACGTCACGGCAGCGAAAATGCCCGCAAAGCTGCCGCGTGCGGCCAACTCCGAACCGGCGCCGCCAATCGGATTCGATCAGGCCTGGATGACGTTCCAGCGTGAGGAGGGCGACCGATTCTCCAGGGCCTTGCTGACGCTGCCTGCGCAGGGTACGACGTTGCGCATCCGGTCGTGGGGGAAAGCCTCGTTGCTGGAAACCACGCGCGACGAATTCCGCATCGACGCCGTCACCGGGCAGTTGGTCTCAGCGGAGCGCTTTGCTGACAAGACGTTCGGCGAAAAGAGCATCGCGGCCATCTACGACATCCATCGCGGCGAGATCCTGGGCTGGCCGGGCAAGCTCGCATTCATGATTGCCGCGATGTCGATGCCGTTATTCGCGGTCACCGGCATCCTGCTCTATCTGTCGCGCCGCAAGCTGCGCCGTCCGGCACAGCAGCCGCTCGGGCGACTCATTCCCGGCGAGTGAGCCGACGAGGCTAGCCAACGCGCTTCTAATCGGTCAAAAGCTCATGGCCCTCTTCTCAAGGTCCGCGCCATGAAGCTTCCGACCGTCACCCCCGCCGATATCCGCCGCGCACTGCTGCTGCGCGAAGAAATCGCGCTGCTCGATCTCAGATACGAGGCAGGCTTTGCGACGGGGCATCCCCTGTTCGCGGCCAACATGGCCGTGGATCGGATCGCGATCGAGGCCGAGGTGCGGCTGCCGCGCAAGGACGTGGCGATCGTGCTTTACGATGACGGCGAGGGGCTGGTCGCGGCCGGCGCCGAACGCCTCCTCGCGCTCGGATATACCCATATCAGCGCGCTCGACGGCGGGCTGAACGCCTGGCGTGCAGCGGGCTATGAGGTTTTCGAGGACGTCAATTCCTATTCGAAAGCGTTCGGCGAACTGGTCGAGGCGCGACGGCACACGCCGTCGTTCAGCGCCGACGAGGTGGCAAAACTCATCGCGGACAAGGCCAACATCGCCATCCTCGACGTCCGCCGCTTCGACGAATATGCGACCATGAACATTCCGGGCTCGGTCAGCGTGCCCGGCGCGGAGCTGGTGCTGCGGGCGGGGCAGGCCGCGCCCGATCCTGAAACCACCATCATCGTCAATTGCGCCGGCCGTACCCGCTCGATCATCGGCACCCAGTCGCTGATCAATGCCGGCGTGCCCAATAAGGTGCGGGCGCTGCGCAACGGCACCATCGGCTGGACGCTGGCGCGGCACACGCTCGATCACGGCGCCGACAGGCGCGGCGCGCTCGGCTCGTTCGAGAGCGGCCCGGCCAATGCGCGCGACGTCGCCTATCGCGCCGGTGTTCGCCATATCGGCGCAAGCGAGATGGCTGCACTCGTCGCGCAAACGGACCGCACCCTCTATCGTTTCGACGTGCGCGATGCCGAGGAATATGCGGCGGGTCACCTCGCGGGCTTCCGCCATTATCCCGGCGGCCAGCTGGTCCAGGAGACCGACATGGCCGCGCCCGTGCGTGGCGCGCGCATTCTCCTGACCGACGACAAGGGTGTCCGCGCCGATATGACCGCATCATGGCTCGCCCAGATGGGTTGGGAGGTTTATGTGCTGGAAGGAGGCTATGATGGCGCGCTCGAGATCGGTCCGCCGCGCGTGCTGCCCAAGCCCGATCCGGCCCACCGTTACCGCCGGCCCTATGAAGGCACCGACGTCGCGCAAGCCGCGATGCAGGCCTATCTCGATTGGGAATATGGGCTGGTCGAGCAACTCCGCCGCGACGGCACGCACGGGTTTTATGTGATTTGACGGTGTTATCCGTCACCCTGAGGCGCTCGCCTCTTCGGCGAGCCTCGAAGGGCGACGGCCCGGCGCTCTCCGCCCAACTGCATCGGGGGCCGTTCATCCTTCGAAGCTCCCCGTGCGGTGCTTGGCACCGCCCGTCTCGCACCTCAGGATGACAGGACGGCCGCCGCGGCCCGGCGCTGTAAACATCTACCTCCCCGCCATTTTCTCCCCGTATCCGACCCCTATTGTGCCGCGCATCGTCCGCGGTCTATGAGCTGCGACCAAGCTCGTCATCTATGGAGACACCATGCCAGCCCCAGGCAAAAGCCCTGAGCGGAGTGCCAAGGCCCTGCTGCTCGAAGGCGTCAACGACAGCGCTGTCGACCTTTTCAAGGGCGCGGGCTTCACCAATGTCGAGCGGCTGACCAAGGCGCTGGACGGTGACGATCTGCGGCGTGCGCTCAAGGGCGTGTCGCTGCTCGGCATCCGCTCGCGCACCCAGATCACCGATGACGTGCTCGCGGCCGCCGACCAGCTTCTCGCCGTCGGCTGCTTCAGCGTCGGCACCAACCAGGTCGATCTTGCGGCGGCGCGCAAGCGCGGCATTCCCGTCTTCAACGCGCCGTTCTCCAACACGCGCAGCGTCGCCGAGCTCGTGATCGGCGAGATCGTGATGCTGCTGCGGCGGATCTTTCCGCGCTCGGTGTCGGCGCATGACGGCGGCTGGGATAAATCGGCGACCGGCAGCCGCCGGCGGGGCCGTTCATCCTTCGAGGCTTCTCATGGGACGCGTTGCATCCCATGCCTCGCACCTCAAGCATGACGGCGAGAGAGAGCAGGTCTCTGCGAAGAAGGACACATCCGCCATGCCACATCCGCTCGACAGCTTTTTCGCGCCCGCCAGCATCGCGCTGATCGGCGCCTCGCGCGATCACGAGAAGATCCCGGGGCGGCTCTTGTCCATGCTGCGCAAGAACGAATATCCCGGAAAGATCTATCCGGTGAACCCGAACTACGCGGATATCGACGGGCTGGCCTGCTACGGATCGATCGGCGACATCGGCGCGCCCATCGACCTCGCCGTCATCATCATCCCGGCCCGTGCCGTCCTGTCCGCGCTCGAGCAATGCGCCGCCGCCGGCGTCAAGAATGCCGTGATCATCTCCTCCGGCTTCGCCGAGGAGGGCGGCGACAGCGCGGCGATGCAGGATGCGATCGCGGCGCTGGCGAGGCGCACCGGCATGCGGATATCCGGGCCGAATGCCGAGGGCTTCTTCAGCCAGGTGCAGCGCGTGGCGGCGACGTTCAGTCCGGCGGTCGATGTCAAGCCAGGTGTAGTGCCGCTTGTCGCCACCAAAAAGCGGATCGGCATCGTCGCGCAGAGCGGCGGCATCGGCTTTGCCTATTATCATCGGGCGCGGGCCCTCGGAATCGCTGTCAGCTATGTCGTCAGCGCCGGCAATGAATCCGATCTCGGCGCCGGCGAGTTCCTGGATTACATGGTGCAGGATTCCTCGACCGAGGTGATCCTGCTGTTCATCGAAGGCATCCGCGACGTCGACAAATTTCTGGTCGCCGCCCGGCGCGCTGCGGAGATGAAGAAGCCGGTGATCGTGACAAAGGTCGGACGCTCCGGCGCAGGCCAGCGCGCGGCGGCCTCGCATACCGCGAGCATGGCCGGCTGGTCGGCCGCCTATGACGCGGTGTTCGCGAAATACGGCTTTTTCGTTTCATCGTCTCCAACGACCTGGACGAAGCGCTGACGATCGCCGCGGTGCTTGCCAGCAATCCGCTGCCGAAGGGCGATCGCGTTGCCGTCGTCACCGTTTCCGGCGGTGCCGGCATCTGGGGCGCCGATACGGTGGCGCTGCAAGGCTTGCAGGTGCCGGAGCTGTCCGAAAAGGTCCAGGTTGGGATCAAGCAGTTGATGCCGTCCTATGGCACGGCGCGCAACCCGATCGACGTCACCGCGCAAGGCGTCACCTCCGGCGGCTTGCAGAAGAGCGTCGACGTCCTCGCCGCCTCGGACGAGGTCGATGCGATCCTGGTGGTGCTGTCGCTGTCGAGCGAGGTGCGCAGGCCCTTCAAGGAAGAGGAACTGACGCCGGTGCTATCGGCACAGCACAAGCCGGTGGTGTTCTATTCGTACACGGTGCCGTCCGACTTCGCGCGCCGTGAGCTCGCCAAATCCGGCGTCGTGGTGCTCTCGGGCCTCACCCATGTCGGCGTCGCGATGCGTCGGCTCGTCGACTTCGCCAAGTTCAGTCTGCCGAAACCCGTGGACGAAACGCGGCTGCCGGCACGCGACCTTTCTGTACATCTGAAATCGGCGGTCCTGTCCGAGGCCGACAGCAAGTCGTTGCTCCGCGCCGCCGGCATTGCACTGCCGGATGAGGTGCTGGTGAGAGACAAGAGCGAGCTCGACGAGGCGGTCGCCCGCGTCGGCTTTCCCCTGGCGATGAAGATCCAGTCGCCTGATATCGCCCATAAGAGCGAAGTTGGCGGCGTGCGCGTCAACATCACCACCAAGGGCGAGGTGTTTCTGGCATTCGAGGCGCTGCTGGACAATGCGCGCCGGCACCGGCCTGGGGCGACCATTCAAGGCGTGCTGGTGGGCCCGATGGCGAAGCGCGGTGTCGAGATCATCGTCGGCACGATGCTGGATGAGACGTTCGGTCCCATGGTGATGGTGGGTCTCGGCGGCATCACCACCGAGCTGTTCCGCGACGTCGTCTACCGCCCCGTGCCGGTCGACGCGGAGGCGGCGGGCGCGATGCTGGCGAGCCTGAAGGCGGCGCCGCTGCTGAATGGATTTCGCGGGGCGGCGAAGGCGGACGTTGCGGCTCTGGCACAGTTGATCGCCGATATCTCCGCGCTCGCCGCGCGGGAGGGAAAGGAGATCGCGGAGATCGAGCTCAACCCGGTGCTGGTGCACGCCGAGGGGCAGGGCGTGACGATCGTCGATGCGCTGGTGGTAGGAAGGAAGTAAGCCGCTAAAGCCGCCGCTGTCGTCCCGGACAAGCGCGCCCTAAGCGCGCGCAGATCCGGGACCCATAGCCACAGGGAGCGGTTTGGCGAAGACGCGGAGTGACCAGCTTGCGCCACAACTTCTCCCTGTGGTTATGGATCCCCGCGTTCGCGGGGATGACAGGGGAGGTTGTGGTCGCTGTGGAGTGATACGGCAAGCGCCGCCGTGATCATCGCCCCTTGAAATTCGCCGCGCGACGTTCTTCCGTGGCCTTCACACCTTCCTTGAAATCCTCCGTCGCGCGCAGCCGGGTCTGCTCGGCGAGCTCGTGATTGGTCGCGGCCATGACGCGATCGGCCAATCCGGCGCGCATCGTCGCGCGGGTGGAGAGCAGGCCGAGCGGCGAGCATTCGGCGATTTCGCCGGCGAGCTTCATCGCGGCCGCCTTGACCTGGTCCTGCGGCACCAGCTCGTTGGCGAGGCCCCATTTCACGGCTTCCTCGCCGGTGACGCGGCGGCTGGTGTAGAACATCAGCTCGGCGTTGTTCTTGCCGATCAGCTCCGGCAGCGTCGTCGTCAGGCCGAAGCCGGGATGGAAGCCGAGTTTCGTAAAATTCGCGGAGAAACGCGCTTCGGGGCAGGTGACGCGGAAATCGGCGGAGACCGCGAGGCCCAATCCGCCGCCGATGGCGGCGCCCTGCACGGCGGCAACAATCGGCTTCTTGGCGCGGAAGATGCGCACGGCCTGGATGTAGAGATGGTTGATCGGGCCGAGATTGTCGGCCGGATCGCCCTTCTTCTCGGCCTCGCGCGCCTCCTGCGCCTGCCGCGCCGGATCGCCGAAATTGGCGCCGGCGCAGAACGCCTTGCCCTGGGCCGAGAGCACCGAGGCGCGGATCTCGATGTCGCGGTCGAATTCGTCGAGCGCATCCGCGATCTGGTTGATCAGCGAGATGTCGAAGAAGTTCAGCGGCGGGCGGCGGATCTCGATGGTGCCGACGTGCCCGACCTTCTCGACGCCGATGTCCTTGTATGTGGTCATGATGATCCTTTGATGATTAGCGCAAACCAAGTCCGCGGGCGATGATGCCGCGCAGCACCTCGGTGGTGCCGCCCTGGATGGTGAGCTTCGGCGCGGTCTTGATGGCGAAGTCGAGCTGCCGCTCCAAGGTGTCGCGGTTGGTCGCGGTCTCCTCGACGAAAGCAGCAAGGTCGCGCACGCGGTGAGGAAGCTGCTGTTCCCAGACCGTGCCGATGTCCTTGACGATGGAGGCCTCGACCACCGGCTCCTTGCCGGCCTGCAGCATGCCGGCGACCGAGACCGACATGCGCCGCATGGTGTGGAGCTGCGCGACCAGGCGCCCGATGCCCTCGGCGCTGCGCGTATCCGGGCTCGGGCCGACCGCGCGAACGAGCTCGGTCAGCACGTAATAGGTCTCGAGGAAACGCTCGGGGCCCGAACGCTCATAGGCGAGTTCGCTCGTCGCCTGCTTCCAGGCGCCGTCGACTTCGCCGAGCACGTGGTCATCGGGCACGAAGAAGTCGGTGAAGACGACCTCGTTGAACTCGTACTGGCCGGTGATCTGGCCGATCGGGTTCACCTTGATGCCCGGCTGCTTCATCTTCACCAGGAATTGCGTCAGGCCGTGACGGCGGTTTTCCTTGGTCGGCTGCGACGTCCGGAAGATCGCGATCATGTAGTCGGCGATGTGCGCCGACGAGGTCCAGATCTTGGTGCCGTTGATCAGATAGCCGCCATCGGTCTTGGTCGCGCGCGTCTTTGCCGCGAACAGGTCGGAGCCGGAATTCGGCTCGCTCATGCCGATCGCAAAGCAGATCTCGCCGCGACAGATCCGCGGCAGGATGTCCATCTTGATGTGCTCGGGCGCGTATTTCAGCAGCACCGGTCCGCTCTGGCGGTCGGCCACGAAGAAGCGCCGGGTCGGCGCGTTGGCGACGCGCATCTCCTCGGTCACCACGTAGCGTTCGAGGAAGGAACGCTCCTGGCCGCCATATTTCTTCGGCCAGGTCATCCCCAGCCAACCCTTGGCGCCGACCCGTCGGGAAAATTCGGGCGCGTCGGTGTCCTCGCGATTGGGCTTGTGCGGATCGAAGGTGCCGGCGGCGATCTCTTCGGCGAGGAAGGCGCGCACTTCCTTGCGCAGCTGCTCGCACTTCTCGGGCAGGCGGATCGGATCGAAACGGAGTGCAGCGGTCATGTGTTTCTCTCCCTGATCAGCGCGACGCCACGAGCGGCCACAATTCGTCGGCGCCTCTGGTCGCGACCAGCTTGCCGAGTTCGACGGCCCAGTGGCTCTCCGAGCCGAAGTCGTCGCGCCAGGCCAGCGCCCGCAGCGAATAGCGGTACAGGATGTGCTCGAGGGTGAAGCCAATGGCGCCGTGCACTTGATGCGCGATGGCGCCGCCCTTTTCCGCGGCTTCCGCGCAGCGGATCTTTGCCGAGGCAGCTTCGAGATAGACCTCGTCGTCGAAGCGCGTCGCATTCGCGATGGCGTCGGCGGCCGAGGTCGCAGCCGCAAGAGCCGCGGCGGGTTCGCCGGCGAGACGCGCCAGATTGTGCTGCACGGCCTGGAATTTCGAGATCTTCTTCTCGAAGGCGACGCGCTCGTTGGAATAGCGCACGGAGATGTCGAGCATCGATTCCAGCGCACCGGCGATCTGCAGGCTGCGCGCAACACCGCCCATCAGCATCATCGTGGTCTGGTCAAACTCCCTGGGCGCGGCCTTGCGCGCGACGGGCTGGACCTTGTCGAGCGTCACGGTGTCGCTGTGGTCGTAGCCGACATTGAGGCCGGACTCGATCCGAACCTTGCCGGCATCGACCAGCGCGATCGAGACGCCATCCTTGCCGTGCGCCAGCACCGCAAAATGCTTTGCCGCTTTCGCAAAGGGCACGCCGCGGGCGCGGCCGGAAAGCGAGCCATCGGCATCGAGGGTGATGCGGTCCTTCGGCGAGGCCGGCAGCACCGTCATCTCGCCCTCGGGCGATGCGATCTTCGCTTGCGCCAGCAGCCAGCCGGCCAGCATGGTCTCGGCCAGCGGCACCGCGACGGCGAAACGGCCGGCGGCGTTCAGCAGCGCAAAGCCGTCGGCAAGGCTCGCGCCGGAGCCGCCGAGATCATCGGGCACCCAGGACAATGGCAGGCCGGCTTCGCTCAGCGCCCGCCACAGCGGCGCCTGCCAGGAATCCTTCTTGTCGTTGTTGATGGTTTGCGGATCGGCAAGATCGGCGAAGATCTTCTCCGCGGTCTCGACGACGATGTTATCACTCTCCGCCACAGCGTTCCCCGTGTTTTGCCGTTGGCGCGTCCCGCCTGGTGGAGCGAACCGCGCAGGTCTTCTTGCGCCCGATGATCCGAAAAAGCCATGGCCCTGACAAGCGTTGATCGCAGGTCAACCTGCGGCGCGGGCATGGGGGCAAGGATCAATAGGAGGCTAATTCCGCTTAGCGGAGTTTGCTTGATTTGCAGGGCGCGGCAAACTCGCTAAACAAGGCCAGCGACTTAAGGCTCGCATCAGATACAGGGGAAGGAAATCCGGATGGCCAAAGATAGTCTGTGCGCAATCGTGACGGGGTCCGCATCCGGACTTGGCGCAGCAACCGCGGAAATCCTCGCGCGAAGCGGGGCGCGGCTCGTCATCAACTATTCCTCTAGCCAGAAAGAAGCCGAGGCCACCGCGGACGTCTGCCGCAAGGCGGGCTCTCCGGAAGTCCTGGTCGCGCAGGGCGACGTTTCAAAGGACGACGATTGCCGCAAGATCGTCGCGGCAGCCAGCGCCTGGGGCCGGCTCGACATCCTCGTCAACAATGCCGGCACCACCAAGCATGTCGCCCATGCCGATCTCGACGGATTGTCGGCTGAAGATTTCCAGCGCGTGTATGGTGTCAACACCATCGGCCCGTTCCAGATGGTGCGTGCCGCGCGCAGCCTGCTCGAAGCCGGTGCCAAGGCCTCGGAGCGGCCCTCCGCCGTGGTCAACGTGTCCTCGGTCGCCGGCATCAGCGGCGTCGGCTCGTCGATCGCCTACGCCGCGAGCAAGGGCGCGCTCAACACCATGACGCTCTCGCTGTCGCGCGCGCTGGCGCCGCTGATCCGCGTCAACACGGTCTGCCCCGGCTATATCGACACGCCCTGGTTCACCAAGGGCCGCGGCGAAGCCGGCGCCAAGCAGGTGCGCGACAGCGTGGTGGCGAAGGTGCCGCTCAGGGTCGCGTCGACCGCCGAGGACATCGCGCAGCTCGTCTGCTTCCTGGCGATGCCGGCCTCCAGCAACATGACCGGCGAGGTCGTGCGCATGGATGCGGGGATGCATTTGATTACGTGAGATCGCGCTCCAATCTCCGCTGTCATCCCCGCGAACGCGGGGATCCATAACCACAGGGAGAAGTTGCCGCGCGACTCTGGTCACTCCGAGTCTTCGCCAAACCACTCCCTGGGGTTATGGGTCCCGGATCTGCGCTTCGCTTGTCCGGGACGACAGGGAGTTTGAGGGGCGAGATCAGCGCTTCGTGACAGTGCCTACCCCTTGATCACGCCGCTCGCCACCAGCCGGTGCCAGATGAACAGCACCACCACCGCGCCGAGCGTGGCCATGATGAAGCCGGCGCCCTGGTCGGGGCTGTAATGGCCGATGGCCTGACCGATGAAGGTCGCGAGAAACGCGCCGGCGATGCCGAGGATGGTCGTGAGGATGAAGCCGCTCGGGTTGTTCGGTCCCGGCGCCAGCCAGCGCGCGATGAGGCCGGCGATGAAGCCGACGACGATGATCCACAACAGGCCGCCCATGCTCATGAGTGTGCTCCCCTTCCCGAAAGCGCGTCGATCAACGTCCGATTAGAGTTTGCCGGAGAGCTCGGTCTCGGTCGGCAGCCGTCCGTCCGGCGTCAGATGGTCGATCACCTGCGGCAGATACTGGCTGAGGCCGTTGAGCAATTCGTCGCGCGGCAGGCCGCTCTGGGCGGACAGACTCTCGATCTGGTCGGCGCCGAGTGCGCTTGCAAGGTCGCCGGGTGCGATCGGCTTGTTCTCGCCCTTGCCGACCCAGGAGTTCGCAGCCTCGCCGTGGCCGCCCTGCTGGAGCTGGTTGAGGAGATCGCCGAGGCCGCCGCTCAGCACGGTTCCGGCCGCGCCGCCGGCGAGCAAGCCGCCGAGTCCGCCCTTGAGCAAATCGCTGAGGCCGCCGCTGCTGCCGGTATTCACGGGCGTCGGAGGCGGCAGCGGAGAGCGCTGCTGCGGGGCAGGCGCCGCGCCGGGCTGGCCTGCCGTCAAATGCTTGAAGGCCTTCCACCCAAGCAGGGCAATGATCGCCATGGTCATCGGCGACATGCCGCCGGAGGATTTCTCGGAGCTGGGTGTGGAGGGGCCGCGGGGGCCGTTCTGCATGCCGTTGAGGACGTCGAGTAGACCCATGGTGCTCTCCTTTGGCGTCTCGTTCGGCGAGCGCTCGCCGCTGGCTGCCCCCGGGCCGAAAACATATGGGGCTCTCATGACGGTTACAAGGCGGATGCGCCGCGATTGGTTGCCGGCCTCGCCTCTGCTATCGAGGGTGGGTCGTTCAGGGAGCAAGGCGAGGTGATGACGGATCGACCGATCGTGGTGGCCGGCGCGGGCGCCATCGGCTGTTTCGTCGGCGGCATGCTGGCGGCTTCGGGCCGCCGTGTCGCGCTGCTGGTGCGGCCGCGGGTGAAGACCGAGATCGAGCGGTTCGGCCTGCGATTGACGGATTTCGACGGCTCCGAGACGAAGCTTGGCGCAGGGCAGCTCGCGCTGTCGGAGGACCCCGCGATCTTCCACAGCGCCGGCATCGTGCTGGTCACGGTCAAGAGCGCCGACACCGCCGATGTCGCGGATCAGATCGCGCAGCATGCGCCTGAGGATGCCGTCATCGTTTCGCTGCAGAACGGCATCGGCAATATCGCGGTGCTGCGCGACCGCCTCGGTGGCCGCCACGTGCTCGCGGGCATGGTGCCGTTCAATGTGATCGCGATGGGCGAGGGCCGTTTCCACCGCTCGACCTCCGGCGACATCCATGTCGGAGAGGACGCTGGGAACACGGCCGCGGCGCTCTCGGTGCCCGGCCTCACGGTGCGCGCGAGCGGTGACATCACCGGCGTGCAATGGGGCAAGCTGATCATCAATCTCAACAATGCGCTCAGCGCATTGTCCGACTTGCCGCTCGCCGCGCAACTGTCAAACCGCGACTGGCGCAGGCTGTTCGCCGACCAGATGGCCGAGGGGCTCGCCGCGCTGAAGGCCGCCGGCATCGCGCCGGTCTCGGCAACGCCGATCCCGATGAACTGGACGCCGGCCTTGCTGCGGCTGCCCGACACGATCTTCAACGCGATCCTGGGGCGGACCATGAAGATCGATCCCGAGGCGCGCTCCTCGATGTGGCAGGATTTGAAGCAGGGACGCAAGACCGAGATCGACTATCTCCAGGGCGCCGTCATCGCGCTCGCCGAGCAAAACCATGTCGAGGTGCCCCTGATGCGCCGCATTGTTGCGCTGATCAATCAGGCCGAGGCAGCCGGCAACGGTCCGCCGCGTCTGACGCCGCAGCAGATTCGCGCGGTGGTTTGAGTGCAAGGAGGGATCGATGAAACGTAGCTTGATGATCGGGCTCGCGCTTGCCGCGCTTTGCGGCGCATCGACGCTCGCTCTTGCGAGACCGCCGACGGTCGTGAACTCGCCCGGCTATGATAGGCGGTTGCAGGAGAGCAGGTCGCAGTTGGGCAGTTCGCCGACGACTGCGCCGGTGGATGTGCCAACGGTCAAATCGAAGCGCGGCAAGAAGAAGCAACCGAACTGACGTTCCACACCCCGCTGTCGCAGGGTGGGCAAAGCGGAGCGTGCCCACCAACTCTCTTAATCACAAACGAATGGTGGGCACGGCGCTTTGCGCCTTTGCCCACCCTACGATCATCGCGCAATGACGGCTGTAGCTCAGCCCTTCTTCGCCGGCTTGCTCGGGGTCGGATTGAACAGCTTCTTCAGATCGTTCAAGCTTTCCGACAGCCGCGGCCATTCGCAGGAGAATGAGCCTTTGGTGCACGCGCCCTTCGAGCGCTGACCGACGGTCTGCTGCACCTTTGGCCGCTCGACCGGGACGGGCACGCGCGCGACGTCGGTTCGCAGCGCGACCTGCTGGAGTTGCCGCGCTTGCAGTTCCTGCTGCTCGCGCTGTTGACGGGCGGCGGCCTCGGCCGCTTCGTTGCTGCGGCGCTCTTTGGCGAGATAGGCGGTATAGGCTGCGTCGATCTTCTTCTGCTCCTCCGGCGTCGGATTGGGTCCGGCGATGTCGAAGGTGCGATCCTGCAGGAAGTCGTAATAGGAGTATCCGCCGCCTGCCTTGCGGCGGCCGGCGAACTTGGCGTTGCAATCGGCAAGTGCGGATGTCTTCTCGGACTTGGTGGCGGCCTTCTCGGCGGCGTCGGCGCATTCCTCGAAATCGACCGGCGCGCGTTTCCACCATTGCGCCTGGGCATGCGCGTGCGTCAGCAGGAAAAATCCTGCCGCGGCAAAAAGTACCAGCGCCGCACGACGCAATGCTATCACGGACGACATTCTACGAGAGCATTCCTTGCAAAACTCAACCCGAACTGAGTCGAGCCAGATTTTTGCCTCTTTATCGCCGGCTTGTCACCCATGGAACTCGGGAATTTCATGGCTGGGATGCTGACATTTTGTGCTTGACGTGGCGCATGAGTCACAGCGCCGCCTCGGCGGGCTGCTACACTTCGCCTTGCGAGCGCCTCATCTGAGGCGACGCCAAAAAAGACGCCAAGAAAACGAAATGGAAACGCCCGATGCTGCTGCCCCTGTCCGACGTGCCGCGCTGGTACGCTGAACGCAAACCACATGGCACGATCGCCGTCCGTCACGGGCAGGACACGCTGACCTGGGACGAGCTCGAGCGCGGCGCCAACCGGCGCGCGCGGGCATTTATGGCCAAAGGCGTCAAGCCCGGCGATTTCGTCGCAATCGGACTGCCCAACGGCAATACGTTCTTCGAGACCTCCTTTGCGGTGTGGAAGTGTGGTGCGACGCCGACCTCGCTGTCATGGCGGCTGCCGCGCGGCGAGGCCGCGGCCGTGCTCGACATTCTCAGGCCGTCGCTGGTGGTCGGCGGCGAGGCCGACTGGAACGCCCCGAACCGCCTCCCGGCGGATTTCGTACCGGCAGGATTTTCGGACGAGCCGCTCAATCCGCCGGTGGCGCGCTACTGGAAGGCCATGACCTCGGGCGGCTCGACCGGCCGGCCGAAGGTGATCCTCGATCATCAGCCGGCCGTGACCGACACGGTCGCCGCGCCGCCGCTCAATATCCCCTTCGGGGTCTCGCTGCTCAATCCGGGTCCGCTCTACCACAATGCGCCGTTCATCGTGTCGCACTACGCGCTGTTCACCGGCGGCCAGCTCACCGGTCTCGTCAAATTCGACGCCGAGGAGACGCTGCGGCAGATCGAACGCGAGCGCGTGCAATGGGTCAATTTCGTGCCGACCATGATGCACCGGATCTGGGCGCTGCCGGAGCAGGTGCGCAACGCCTACGATCTGTCGAGCCTACAGACCGTCTTCCACATGGCAGCTCCGATGCCGCCCTGGCTGAAGGAGAACTGGATCGCCTGGCTCGGGCCGGAGCGGGTCTGGGAGCTCTATGGCGGTACCGAGCGGCAAGGCTCATGCATCATCTCCGGCACGGAATGGCTGACGCACAAGGGCTCGGTCGGCAAGATCGGCGAGATGGCGAAGCTGCGCATCATCGGCGAGGACGGCAACGACGTCGCGCCCGGCGAGACCGGCGAGATTTATTTCCTCAACAACGACGGCAGGGACGCGACCTATCACTATCTCGGCGCCGAGCCGAAGCGCCGCAGCGATGGTTGGGAATCGCTCGGCGATATCGGCAGGCTGGATGCGGAAGGCTATCTCTATCTCGGCGACCGCCTCGCCGACATGGTGCTGCGCGGCGGCGCCAACATCTATCCGGCCGAGGTCGAGGCTGCCGTGTCCGAGGCTCCCGGCGTGCGCTCCTGCGTGGTGGTCGGGTTGCCCGATCCGGAATTGGGCCAGCGCGTGCATGCCATCATCGAGCCGGAGGGCGATGCCGACGGCCAGGCGATCGCCGACGCCATGGCGGAGTTCTTGAAGGACAGGCTCAGCCGCTACAAGCATCCGGAAAGCTTCGAGATCGTGGGCGCCCCGCCGCGCGATGATTCCGGAAAAGTCCGCCGCACGCTGTTGCGCGACGAGCGCGCAACGTGGATGAAGGAAGGGCGCGCCTTCCGGATTTGGCCGGCAAAGGCGCGGGCGCACGCCGATTGATTGACGGAAGGACTCCAGGACATGACCATTACCATCGCAGCCAACAGCGTGCCGAAGCCGCCGGCCGAGATCATCGAGGGCTTTCGCGGTGCGCCGACCTCGGTCATCTCGGACAATCTCGCGCGGCTGCCCGGCGCGGTCGGGCTAAAACCCTATCACCGCGGGGCTAAGCTGGTGGGCACGGCCTTCACGGTGCGCACCCGCCCCGGCGACAATCTCGCCATCCACCGCGCGCTCGAGCTGGTCGGCCCCGGCGACGTCATCGTGGTCGATGGCGGTGGCGACGAGACCCGCGCGCTGGTCGGCGAGATCATGAAGAACATCGCGCAGTGGCGCAAAGCCGAGGGCTATGTGATCGACGGCGCGATCCGCGATGTCGCGGCGTTCGCGGCCGACGACTTTCCCTGCTACGCCCGTGCCGTGATCCATCGCGGTCCCTACAAGAACGGCCCCGGCGAGATCAACGTGCCTGTCACGATCGGCGGCAGCGTGATCTCGTCCGGCGACATCGTGGTCGGCGACGAGGATGGCGTGGTGTCGTTTCCCGCCGCCGGCGCCGCGGCGCTGCTCGAAGCCGTCCGCGCCCAGGTCGCGCGCGAGGAGGAGACCATGAAGGCGATCCGCGAGGGCCGCTACCAGGGCTCGTATGGCAAGTCCTGATCAGGCGAGAACGAAGGGGAGGATGGCGTGAGTCAGAGGGAAGAATTCCACAATATCGACGACACCAGCGACGGGCTGTTTCGCGAGCTCGCGGCGGGGGTGACTACGCGCATCTTCTCCGGCGAGCAGGCGATGCTGTCGGTGGTGACGCTGGCGCCGCATGCGCAGGGCACGCTGCACCATCATCCCGAGGAGCAATGGGGCGTGCTGCTCGACGGCTCGGCCATCCGCGTCCAGGGCGATGAGGAGATTGCCGTGAAGAAGGGCGATTTCTGGCGCACGCCGGGCAATGTGCCGCACACCATGCGCGCCGGCCCCAATGGGGCCCGGGTGCTGGACATCTTCAGTCCGCCTCGGCCAGAATACAGAAAAGCGGGGTCGGGCTTCGGGACGACCTAAGCGCTTCGCGCTTAGGGTATCTTCTTGAGCATGATCTTATCGGAAAACCGCTGCACACTTTTCCGGATCATGCTGTAGCGCCAAAGAGCAAAAGCCGGGCGCTGAAAGCAAAAAGGGAGGGGACCATGACGATCACACGACGTACGCTGCTGGCTGCACCGGCCATTCTCGCAATGGCACCGGCGGCGGCGCAGGCTGGCAAGATCACGCTGGTCGTGCCGTTTCCGCCGGGCGGCTCGACCGATGCGATGGCACGGCTGTTGCAGGCCAGCCTGCAAACCAAGCTCGGTCGCATCGTCGTGGTCGAGAACAAGTCCGGCGCCGCCGGCGCGCTCGGCGCGGCTCAAGTCGCCAAGAGCCCGGCCGACGGCACCTCGTTCCTGGTCACCTTCGATTCCCACGCGGTGATTCCGTCGATCCTCGACAAACCGCCGGTCGATGTCGAGCGTGAGCTGATGCCGGTGCTGCTGATCGGCACCGCACCCTATGTGATCGCGGCCGGCGCCGGCCGCCCCTACAAGAGCTTTGCCGACGTGGTGGCCGCCTGCAAGGCGACCCCGGGCGCGGTGAAATATGCCTCCGTCGGCATCGGCACGCTCGGCCATCTCGCCATGACCGTGCTCGGCAGCAAGGCCGGGGTCGAGATCATGCACGTGCCTTATCGCGGCGGCGGTCCGGCCATGAACGACGTGCTCGGCGGCCATGTCGATCTCATCGCGGGATCGGCCGCGCTGGTCGCCGCCCAGCTCGGCACCAACATGCTGCATCCGATCCTGCAGCTCGGCCGTGAGCGGCTGCCGGCCCTGCCGGATACGCTGACCGCGATCGAGGCGGGCTTTCCCGATTTCGAGACGCTGGCCTGGTGGGGCATCTTCGCGCCCGCAGGCACGCCGCCCGATATCGTCGCAGCCATGGCGACGGCGTCCAAGGAAATCCTCAGCGAGCCCGCGACCGCCGCCCAGCTCAAGGACACCCAGCACATGAGGCTGCTGCTCCAGGACGGCGCGGCCTTCAAGACCTTCTTCGACAAGCAGGTCGCCTATTGGGGCAAGGTGGTGAAGGACAACAATATCAAGGCGTGAGGCCGAGCGGCAGCCCTTCGTATTGGGCAACGTGGAGGGCTTCCGATCCCGTCTCCGCTTTGATATGTACACCTCCAGGCAACCCGCCTGACTTGCGGGTTCCGCGGTCCCGTAGCTCAGCCGGATAGAGCGACGGTTTCCTAAACCGTAGGTCGGAAGTTCGAGTCTTCCCGGGATCGCCAATCTTCATAGTCTCTTGCCGGTCATTACTGCCCTGCGGCTCCCTGCCAACTGCAGGCGTGTGGTCGCGGGTGTACGCGAGGCGGCACGCAGGACGCCATGGCCGTGTGGCCGGACGCCCCTCGGCAGAGATCGGAAATCCGCGGAAGTCATTCTCGTTTCGAGAGACGAGGTTCGGGCAGGCGTCCGCGACGTCGCTGGAGTCGGCGGCGCCGATTGATGTGTGCAGCCCGCCGTCGATGATTGGCGAAGCGAAGGCACGCGACGTGAGGGCGCAATACATATTGGTGTTGACGAAGACCGCACAGGTTCGTCGCCGATTTAAATAGCGCGCTCGATCGAAATTAAATTGCGAACATTAATTCTCAGTCCAGTGATAATATTAATTTTGGACGGCGGCGGGAACTGCGGCTGCGCGATTTAAAAACTCCATCCTCGGGTCAATGAATCGTCTCAAAAAAGGCGCGTGCGAATTCGAACACGCTCCCGATGGGGCGGCAAAGAAGCAGTCGAGTTGGACTGAGCCGCGACATATCGAACCGTATGCGCAAGAGACTCAGTCTGCGCGTGCACTGCAGAGGGGATGAACAAACATGGCAATTGCTGGATTTCCAGACGCGAATACCACCGGTCTCCTGATGGCGTTATCCTGACTCCATCGGGCGATATAACTGTCACTCAACCAGGTACCGTCATCGACGCTCTCGATGTCAAAGGCACGATTTCGGTCCTCGCCGATAACGTCACGATTCAGAATAGTCGCATCACGTCCAGCGATTGGACAGGGATCTGGATCAAGGATGGCATTACAGGAACTGTCGTCAAGGACAGCGAGATTTTAAATGTTGGAAGCAGCCCGGATGGTGCGAACGGCATCGTCGGTTCAGGCACATTCCTGCGTAACGATATCCATGACGTGGAGAATGGTATTATTGTCACCGGGTCGAGCCTCGTTCAGGACAATTATATCCATGCCATGAATGCGCCCGATGTGCGTCTCGGCACGTCATTGGGTGGTCCGCACTATGATGGCATCGAGATCGACGGCGGCGTTTCAGACGTCATCATTCGGCACAACACCGTCATCAACGAGAACAGCTACGTCTCGGCCGTGATGATCAATAATGACTTCGGTCCGGTTTCCAACATTCAGGTGGACGGCAACTATCTTGCAGGGGGCGGCTATACCCTTTACTCCGATGGCAGCTTCAGCAGCACCGACAAGATTTCCGGCGTCTCGTTCACCAACAACGAACTTGGTGAGGGCAAGTGGGGTTACTATTACTTCAGGAACAACACGCCCGTCCTGACGAACAACGACGAACTCGGCACGGGATGGCAGACGTCGTCTCCGACGCCCCCCTCAACGCCCGATGTCCCGGCAGCGCCGAGCATCGCATCCTGGTCACCCGATACGGGCAAGACTGGCGATGGCATCACTGACGCCAGTCAGATCACGCTGCACGGTACCGCCGCGGCTGGCAGCACCGTGAAAGTCTATGACGGTTCGACGCAGATCGGCACGGCGACCGCGACTTCGACCGGAAGCTGGGACTACCTCACCAAGGTCCTGACCGATGCGAAGCATACGCTGACGGCGACCGCGACCAACTCGTCGGGGCAAACCAGCGTGGCATCGGCTGCGGTGGCGGTCACCGTCGATACCAAGGCGCCAGCTGCACCGACGATCGCGAGTGACACCGTCAACACCGCCAATCAGGTCGTGATGTCGGGGACTGCCGAAGCGAACAGCGCGATCAAGGTGTTCGACGGAACGACCCAGGTCGGCACCGCGACGACCAACGCGAGCGGTGCGTGGAGCGTCACGACGTCCGCACTGTCGGCCGGTTCGCACGCCCTGACGGCAAAGGCGACCGACGTTGCCGGCAACGTAAGTGCTGCGTCGGCGGCTGTGGATGCGGTCGTCGGTTCTGGAACCCCGGACTCCACGGGTTCGGGCACCACTGCGCCGGCCGCGCCGAAGATCGCCTCGTTCTCCAGCGATACCGGCACCGCCGGCGATCACATCACGAGCGACAAAACGGTGACCCTGGCGGGGACTGCGGTTGCCAACAGCACGGTCAAGGTGCTCGACGGCACGACCCAGCTCGGCACCGTCACGGCGGATGCGAACGGAGCATGGCACTACACCACCGTCGCACTGCCTGACGGCAAGCACAGCTTCACCGCGACCGACACGGTCTCCGGCGTTACCAGCAAGGCATCGACTGCACTGGATGTCACGGTGGATAGCGCTGCCCCCGATGCTCCGATCCTGTTGAGCGATCCCACCACGCACAACCGCGCAACGGTATCCGGTACGGCGGAAGCGGGGAGCTCGATCAAGCTCTATGAGGGCACGACCCTGCTTGGCACCGCGACCGTCGCGAGTGATGGCGACTGGAGCGTGACGACCCCGAATCTCAAGCACGGGTCCCACACCTTCACCGCGACCGCGACCGATGCCGCCGGCAACACCAGCGCCTTGTCGCAGCCGATCGATCCGCCGATTGGTCATGGCGGCACCAAGGACGCTGCAACCGTCGAGGTTACCAATGTGCGCCAGCACTGGGATCACACCGCGACGATCAAGGGCACGGCCGATCCCAACAGCGAGATCAAGCTGTATGACGGCACGACCTCGGTCGGTTCGGCCACGACGAATGCCGACGGCAAGTGGAGCTTCCAAACCTCCGACCTGTCGGGCAAGTCCCATGCCTTCACCGCGGAACAGGTCGACACCACAGGTCACGTGGTCGGCACCAGTTCGGGCGAGGCGATCATCGGCTCGGGCCGCAGCAACACGCTGACCGGCACCACCGGCAACGATGTCATGGTGGGCAAGGCGGGTGCGGATACGTTCGCGTTTGCGTCGAACTTCGGCCAGGACGTCATCAAGGACTTCGCTGCCCGTGGACCCACGCACGACACGATCGAGTTCAGCAAGAGCGTGTTCGACAGCTTTGCGAGCGTTCTCTCCCACGCGGCCCAGTCAGGCCACGACGTCGTGATCGCGACGGGGAGCGACACCCTCACGCTGAAGAACACGCAGCTCGACAAGCTGAACAGCCACGACTTCCACTTCGCGTAAGGGACGGTCAGCCAGCACAAGCTGGTACTCGACAAACTGCCTCGGAGGATCCTTTGGGGGATCCTCCGACAAGGCCACGACTGAAGCTCGACGGCGGGGTGATCCCCCGCCTACGGCTTCCTAAACCGTAGGTCGGAAGTTCGAATCTTCCCGGGATCCCCATTTTTCATGGGCCACCGTTACGGTTTGCCGCGCCATTCGGCGTGAATATTGCTAGAAGCGAACGGCTTCCTTCCTCGCTGGCCCGGCTGCCATGCCGCCGCACCTCACTGCCTCATCCGGAGACGACGATGCCTTTCGACTTGATCCTGCGCGGGGGGCGGGTGATCGACCCCTCCCAGAAGCTCGATGCCGTGACCGATGTCGCCTTTGCCGGCGGCAAGGTGGCGGCGGTCGGCGGCGCCCTCAAGGCCGACCCGGGCACCGAGGTGCGCGACGTCTCGCAGCTCATCGTGACGCCGGGGCTGATCGATCTCCACACCCATGTCTATTGGGGCGGCACCTCGCTCGGCATCGATGCCGAGGAGTTCTGCCGCCTCTCCGGCGTCACCACGGCGGTCGACACTGGCAGCGCCGGACCCGGCAATTTCGCCGGCTTCCGCAAGCATGTGATCGAGCCGAGCGAGGTCCGCATCCTTGCTTATCTGCACGTGTCGCATGCCGGCATCTTCGGCTTCTCGCACCGGATCATGGTCGGCGAGAGCGAGGAATTGCGGCTGATGAATCCGATCGAGGCGGCCAAGGTGGCCGATGCCAACCGCGATGTCATCGTCGGCATCAAGGTGCGCGTCGGCCTGCATTCCTCGGGCACGTCGGGGGTGGTGCCGCTCGACATTGCGCTCGAGGTTGCCAACGAGGTCGGCATGCCCCTGATGGCGCATATCGACCATCCGCCGCCGAGCTATGAGGAGGTGCTGGCACGTCTGCGTCCCGGCGACGTGCTGACCCATGCGTTCCGCCCCTTTCCCAACACGCCGGCGACCGCGCAAGGCACGGTGAAGAAGGCGGTGCTGGACGCGCGCGAGCGCGGCGTGCTGTTCGATATCGGCCACGGCAAGGGCTCATTCGCGTTCAAGACCGCGCGCGCGATGCTCGCCAACGGCTTTTATCCGGACACCATCTCCTCCGACATCCACCAGCTCTGCATCGACGGCCCCGCCTTCGACCAGGTCACGACCATGTCGAAGTTCCTGTGCATGGGCATGGAGCTGTCCGACGTGATCGCGGCCTCGACGGTGAATGCGGCAATGGCGCTGCGTCGCCCCGAGCTCGGCAGCCTCAAGCCGGGCTGCGTCGGCGACGCCACGCTGATCTCGGTCAAACAGGGCCAGTTCGACTACGAGGACGTCGTCGGCGAGCACCTGATCGGCAACCGCAAGATCGTGTCCGAAGGCGTCGTCATCGGCGGCCGCTGGTGGCATCCGAATTGAGTCGGCGCTAGCTCTGCTCGCGATAGTATTGCAGCAGGCGCGTGCCCGCCGGCGACAGCCAGTCCGGCGCACCGGTGATGTAGCCTTCGACGCGCCCGCCCGTTCCGACGAGATAGGTGATGGGCATGCCGACGATCGAGAACATCTCGGTCGAGGCCTGGGCCGCCGCGCCATGAGCATCGACATAGCAGGCGAGGTTCTGCAACGAGAGGCCGCCGAGAAATGTGCGGGCCTTGCGCAGGTCTTTGGTGTCAGTGCAGATCGCGACCACGTCAAGCCGCTCGGGTCGCGAGGCCGCAAGGCTTGCCAGCATGGGCAGGTCGAGCTTGCAGGCCGCGCACCAGGTGGCCCAGAAGTTCACCAGGGTGATACTGCCCGGCTTGGCAGCCACGACAACGTCCTTGCCGTGCGGGTCCTGAAGCCGCAGTTGTGGCATCAACGCGTGCGGCCGCACCACTGTGAACTGGCTGCGGCCGGCTTCGAACACCGGCGGCCAGCTGTCCTGCGCGCCGGCGGTGCGCAGGACAGTGAGATAGGCCGGCGCGGCGATCAGGAGCGATCGCCGCGACAACGCGCGAGGCTTCTCACGCATGAATATAGGCCCAGCCTTTGAGTTGCAGGTCGACCACGCGTCCGATGCCGAACGGGACGAGGTTCGCGCCCGCAATCAGCGGGATCGAGACTTGCTCCTTGGCTTCCGCGATCACCTTGGATGAGGCGCACATGCTGTAACTGAGGCTCGGC
>NZ_AJQF01000087.1:0-1364 GCF_000261705.1 Bradyrhizobium genomosp. III
GGAAGATGTCGATGCCCTTGCCGTTGGCCACGACCTCGATCAGCATTTTCGCGCCCTTGTCGGCAAAGTGCTTGGCGAGATTGGCCGAGTAACTGATCGCGTGGCCCATGACATAGGGCTCGTTGCTGTCGATCAGGATCACGACGCCCTCGGTGAGGCGATCCTCCTTGGCCGCGGCGGTGCCGGCGGCCGTGAGGATCGATGCGCCCGCCAGCAGCCCCCTGCGAGACCATCCATTGGCAGAGATCATGGTGCGGCGTTCCCGTCGATCAGAACTGACGCGGCGCGATCGGCGCCTTGCCGTTGCGTCCCCACAGCACGAACAGGCTGAGCGCAAGCAACACGACGTTGAGCGGTGCAACGTCAGCTTCGCCGCGCGAGAGGTGGAAGACCAGCGCAATGACCTGCAACACCGCGCAGCCGAGCGCGGCCAGCACCGTCAGCCGCGGCAGGATCCGCGTCAGGGCCGGCAGCAGGATGCCGATGCCGCCGGCGAGGTCGACCAAGGCAATGGAGCGGACGAAGGTCTCCGAATACTGGCCGGCCCAGGGCATCATCGCGGCCAGCTGGGGAATCGGCGTGGTCAGCTTTACCAGCCCCGCCGAGATGAAGACGAAGGCGAGGAGGACCTGCGCGGCCCAGAGGCCGATGCGGAGGGCGCGGCCGGGGGCGGGGGTCTCGAAGGTGGCGGTGGACATGGTGGTTCTCCGGAATGTGAGGGTTGCCACCATTTGATAGTTTCACCGTTTTTGATCATTATCGGCTTTGGGATTAGTTCATTTCCTGGATGTTGATGATCTCATGGATTCTCTGGTCAGCATGAGGGTGTTTTGCCTGGTCGCCGAGCTGAAGAGCTTCGCGACCGCGGCACAGCGCCTGCGCATCTCCCCGGCCATGGCGAGCAAGCATGTGATGCAGCTCGAGAAGCGCCTGGGCACGCGGCTGCTGAACCGGACCAGCCGGCGCGTCAGCCTGAGCGAAAGCGGCGCGCTCTATTTCGAGCAGGCGCGGCAGATGCTGGATTCGCTCGACGAGGTCGAGGCCGCCGTCAGCAATGCCACCGTCGTTCCGCACGGCACGCTGCGCCTGACCGCACCGGTGTGGATGGCGAACGCGATTTTTGCGGGCGTGCTGGCGGACTACCAGGCGCGCTATCCCGAGGTCCGTCTCGACGTCGATCTCAGTGGCCGCCTGGTCAACCTCGTCGAGGAGGGTTTTGATCTTGCACTTCGCGCGACCGGCACGCCGGACGAGGCGCTGATCGCGCGTCCGATCACCAGCGTCCCGTTCTACATGGTGGCGGCTCCCGCCTTCCTCAAACGCGCGGGCCGTCCATCGGCCTTCGCCGATCTCGCCGGCCAACC
>NZ_AJQF01000088.1:0-15970 GCF_000261705.1 Bradyrhizobium genomosp. III
CGAGAGCTTCTCCTTCACGGGCGAGCACGGCCCCGAGACCGTCAAGCTCAACCCGGTGCTGCGCAGCGGCAACGAAACGCTGCTGCACATGGCAGCAATCGAAGGCATGGGCCTCGTCTTTCTGCCGAAATGGCTAGTCGCCGAGGACATCGCCAGCGGTCGTCTGGAGCACGTCATGCCTGGCCACATCATCTTCGCCGGAAAGCTGTTTGCGGTCTATCCGAGCCGCAAATATCTCTCCGCGAAGGTCAGGACCTTCATCGACTTCATCGCCGCCGACAGGCGGATGAAGTAGCTGCTCACAGCAACCGGATCACAGTGACCTCGCGATCAGCAGCTTCATGATCTCGTTGGTGCCGCCATAGATCTTCTGGATCCGGGAATCGATGAAGATGCGCGAGATCGGGTATTCCTGCATGTAGCCGTAGCCGCCGAACAGCTGGAGGCATTCGTCGGCGGTCTCGACCTGCTTCTCCGAACACCAGTATTTCGCCATCGACGCGGTGACGGTGTCGAGATCCCCGGCGACCAGGCGCTCGATGCACCAGTCGACGAAGACGCGCGCGATCATCGCTTCGGTCTTGCGCTCGGCCAGCTTGAAGGCGGTGTTCTGGAAATCCATCAGCGGCTTGCCGAACGCCTTCCGCTCCTTGGTGTAGTCGGTGGTGAGCTTGACCGCGCGCTCCATCGCGGCGACGGCGCCGACCGCGAGCGCAAGCCGCTCCTGCGGCAATTGCTGCATCAGTTGCACAAAACCCTGGCCTTCCTCCTTGCCGAGCAGGTTTTCCGGCGGCACGGTCACGTTGTCGAAGAACAGTTCCGAGGTGTCGGAGGCATGCAGGCCGATCTTGTCGAGGTTGCGCCCGCGCTTGTAGCCGTCCGCGCCCGTGGTTTCGACCACGAGCAGCGAGATGCCCTTGGCACCAGCATCGCCGGTGCGCGCGACCACGATGACGAGATCAGCGGCCTGGCCGTTGGTGATGAACGTCTTCTGGCCGTTGATGACGTAGGAATTGCCCTGTTTCTTGGCCGTGGTCTTGACGGCCTGCAGATCCGAGCCGGTGCCGGGCTCGGTCATGGCGATGGCGCCGACCATCTCGCCCGAGGCCATCTTCGGCAGCCAGCGCTTCTTCTGCTCCTCCGAGCCGTAGTTGAGGATGTAATGCGCGACGATGGCGCTGTGCACGGAGACGCCGGTCGTCAGCTCCGGCACCGTGCTTTCGAGATCGTCCAGCACCGCCGCGTCATAGGCGAAGGTGGCGCCCAGCCCGCCATATTCCTCCGGCACGCTCGCCAGCAGCGCGCCCATCTCGCCGAGCCCGCGCCAGGCGAAGCGGTCGACCATCTTCTGCTCGCGCCATTTTTCGGCATGCGGCGCCAGATCCTTGGTGAGATATTTCCGGAACTGGTCGCGGAAGACATCGAGCTCTTCGGTCATCCAGGAGGAGCGGTAGGACATGGTTACCTCGGTTGATGCGCGTTTCCGGCTTGGTAGGCCAGTCGGCCGCGGCAATTATTGTGTTTTCAGGCTGCGCCGGTGACGCTACCAAGGCGGCCGGGGCGGCGTCTGTCGGGATGTCTGATTTTGGCGACCAAAACACAAGAGCTCAAGCTCGACATCGAGCGCATCGGCACGGTCTCGGCGATTCTGACGCAGCCGGACAATGCGCGTGCCTGTTACGTGCTGGCGCATGGCGCGGGCGCCGATATGCGGCATGCTTTCATGGAGAAGGTCGCGGCCGGCCTTGCCGATCGCGGCATCGCGACCTTTCGCTTCAATTTCCCCTACATGGAAGAGAAGAAGGGACGTCCCGACCAGCCGGCGGTCGCGCACGCTGCGATCCGCGCGGCCGTCGCGGAGGCGGCGCGGCTGTGCCCCGGGGTGACGCTCGTCGCAGGCGGCAAATCATTCGGCGGACGCATGACCTCGCAGGCGCAGTCCAAGGCGCCGTTGCCTGACGTCAAAGGGCTCGCCTTCCTCGGCTTTCCCCTGCACGCCGACAAGAAGCCGTCGTCCGAGCGCGCCGAGCACCTCGCCGGCGTCACCATCCCCATGCTGTTCCTGCAAGGCACGCGCGATGGGCTTGCCGATCTGAGCTACCTCAAGCCTGTCGTCGAGAAACTCGGTCCGAAGAAGGCGACGCTGCATGAGATCGAAGGCGGCGATCACTCGTTCGCGGTGCTGAAGAAATCCGGCCGTAGCAATGACGAGGCGCTTACAGAGGTACTGAACGCGCTCGTAGCCTGGATCGACACGCCCGCCTGAGGCTCACGCCGAATAAAGCCCCTTGTCGCGGGCCTTCTGGATCGCGAGCGCGGCAATGAGATCGAGCGTCGGTGTCGACAGGCCTGCCGTGCGCGCGAAGGCGGCGGGCGCCTTCACCAGAACGTCGATCTCCATGGCGCGGCCAAGCTCGTAGTCCTGCAGCAGCGATGGCTTGTGATTGGGGGCGGGTCCACTGCGCGTCACGCGCTTGACCTCCGGGATGAAATGCTGCGCGATGTCGTTGGCCTCGTTCAGCATGCGCGGGATGACGTCCGCAAAGGCGGCGTCGTCGCGCACGCCGCGTGCGGTCTGGCCGGTGAGCAGGCACAGCACCGACAGCGACATGTTGGTCAGCAGTTTCGACCAGATCGCCTCGCGGATTTCCGCCACCGGCGGTGATTCTAGCCGCGCGTCGTTGAAGACGCCGCGCAGCTTGGTGATGCGCTCGCAATTGCGGTCGTCGCATTCGCCGATCAGGAGGCGGTTGCGGTCCGGGGTGAGGTTGTGCACCACGCCGGGCGCGGTCACCTCGTTGGAGGAGAAGACGACGCCGCCGATGATCCGCTCCTTCGGGATGCAGGCGCGCAAGCGTCCGCCGGGGTCGAGGAAGGAAATGTCCGGCGGTGTCGGGTGCCGCGGTGGCAGGCCGATCCCGTACCACCAGGGAATACCGTTCTGGGCAAAGACGATGGCGGTGTCGTCCTGAAGCAGCGGCTTGATGCTGGCGACCAGCCCCGGGAGCGCCGTGGCCTTCAGCGTCGAGATCACGACGTCCTGCGGACCGAGCTGGGCTGGGTCGCCCGAGGCGTTCACCTTGGCGGAGACCTCGGAATCGCCGACGCGCAGTTTGAGGCCGCCCGCCCGGACCGCCTCCAGATGCGCCCCCCGCATCACGCACGAAACGTCATGACCAGCGCGCGCCAGCCGGACCGCGATATGGCTGCCGACGGCGCCCGCGCCGAAAATGCAGATGCGCATGATGATTCCGTCCCTGGTCCCAAACTGTCGCCCGGCGCCACCATGACACATGCCGCCATGCGATGGGCGCGACCGCCCCACGCTGGAAAGATATGGATCGCGATGCGTTGCCTCGGCCATAGTGCAGGGCCAACAATGACCCGGAGGACCGCCGATGACCGCCAGCCCCGTGCTGTGGACCCTCGATGAGCGTGGGGTTGCGACCGTCACGTTGAACCGGCCCGAGGTCAACAACGCCTACGACGGCGCGCTGATCGCGGGCGTGCTCGCGGCAATGGACGATCTCGGCAAAAAGTCGAATCTTCGCGTCGTCGTGCTGAGGGGCAATGGCAAGCATTTCCAGGCCGGCGCCGACCTGAAATGGATCAACGGCGTGCGGCCGCAATCGACTGATGCGAACGAGGCGGCCTCGCGCGCGACCTTCGAGGCCGTGCAGCGGCTCAACACGCTGCCGATCCCGACGGTCGCACTGGTGCAGGGCGGCTGCTTCGGTGGGGGCACCGGCGTGATCGCAGGCTGCGACGTCGTGATCGCCGCGGACAACGCCCTGTTCTCGATCACCGAAGTGCGTTGGGGCCTGACCGCGGCGATCATCATCCCGCAGCTTTGCGACGCCATCGGCGTGCGCCAAGTCCGCCGCTACGCGCTCACCGGCGAGCGTTTCGGCGCCGAGGACGCCCGCCGCATCGGCCTCGTCCACGAGGTGGTGCCGCTCGCCGATCTCGAAGCCGCAGGCGCGAAGGTCATCGAGCAGTTGCTCGCCAACGGGCCGGAGGCGATGGCCGAGACCAAGAAGCTCGCGCTGGAAAGCTCGTTCGGCGGCATGGCGGTGGACGATGCCGCGTATGCGCGGCTCGTCCACCTGCATTCGCTCAAGCGCCAGAGCGCGGAAGCGGCGGAAGGGCTGGCGTCGTTCGCCGAGAAGCGGGCGGGGAATTGGGGCGGTGGGAAAGGTTGAGTGTCAGCAGCCGCGGCAGATGTTGTTGATGCTGCGATAGAAGGCGTCGTCGTCCTGCCGCATCTGGCGCAGCGTTTCGAGTGTCTGACCGTCGTTGGCGGGTGCAACGGGCCTGCGCTTCGCGGCGAGTTCGTCCTCCTGCCGCTTGTAGCAGGCCTCGCGCTCGGGCTTGGCCTGAATGAAGCGGCAGTTTTGCTCCACGGCTGCGGCGGGAGCGGCGGAGATCGCGAGAGCGATCACGGCGGGCAGGGCGAATTTCAAGAGCTTCGAATCCATGCGGCCACTTCTGTCAGGTCCGCCATTCCCGGGCAACCGTCTTTTGGCGGGCTACGGCACCGCACTTCACAGCGACGGCGCCAGTGACGTTTTCAGCAGCGTCAGCAGCGCCTGCACCGCGGCGGCATTGCGCCGCCGCTCGGGGATCGTGGCTTTCACCCACAGCTCCGGAATTGGAAAGTCGCGCAGCACCGGCTTGAGCGTGCCGTCGCGCAAGGCGTCCGCGACGAGATAATGCGAGATCAGCGCGATGCCGTTGCCGGCGATCGCGCTGCGCGCCAGCACGTGTCCCTCATTGGTGGAGAGCAGCGGGCTGACCTGGATGCTGATGCGGCCGCGTGGTCCGTCGAAGATCCATTCCGGGCCGGTCGGCATGAAGCTGAGGCAGCGATGCTCGACGAGGTCGCGCGGATGTTTTGGCGTGCCATGTTTCTTCAAATAAGCGGGCGAGGCGCAGAGCAGCCGCCTCAGCGCGCACAGCGGCTCGTCGACCACGCCGCCGAAGGAATGCGGGAAAGCGCCGATGGCGATGTCGAAACCTTCGGTGACGGGATCGACCGGGCGGTCGATCAGTATGATATCGAGCTTCAGCTTCGGGTTCTGGGTCTGGAATGCGCTGAAGGCATCCGCGAGCCGGGCGACGGTCAGCGAGGTCGGTGCCTTGATGCGCAGGTGATCGACGAGATCGTGGCCCTTCTCGCCCATGCGTGAGAGCAGATCAGTCGCATCGGTCACCACGCCGCGTGCGCGATGCACATAGCGCTGTCCGGCCTCGGTCAGTCGCAATTGCCGGGTCGAGCGGTGAAACAGCGCCGTGCCGATCCGCGCCTCCAGCTGCGTGACGCGTTTTGCCACCACCGAGGTCGAGACACCGAGCTTTCGCGCGGCGGCCGAGAAGCCGGCGGCGTCGGCGGTCGCCAGGAAGGCTTGCAGGTTCACCAGGATGTCCATGTCGACCTTTCCCGATTCGCGAAAGCTGATCGCGTATTTTGGTAGATTGTAGCCCGCCTCGCGTTAATTCATAGTCGAACCCAAGCAAGAATCTGGGAAGGGACGCGCCATGCGGGCCATGACGATCGAAGAACCGGCACGACAGGTGCCGCTCTATGGCGAATATGAAGTCGTCGTGCTTGGCGGCGGCCCGGCCGGCATCGTTGCCGCGGCCTCAGCCGCGCGCGCGGGGCGAAAGACGCTTCTGATCGAGCGCTACGGCTTTCTCGGCGGCATGGGCACCGCTGCCGGTGTCACAAATTTTTGCGGTCTGCATGGCAATGTCTACGGCCAGGCCCATCGCCTCGTGCAGGGCATGGCGTCCGAGCTGCTGGCGCGGATCGATCGGCTCAACGGCCTCAACACGCCGCATCTGATCCTCGGCAAGGTTTTTGCGCAGGCCTACGACACCGCAGCCTACAAGATCGCGGCCGATCAGTTGCTCGCAACCCACAAGGTGCACATCCTCTTCCACGCGCTCGGCGCCGGCGTCGTGATGGGTGACGACAGCCGCATCGACGCGCTGATGGTCGAGACCAAGGCCGGGCGGCAGGCGGTGCGATCAGAGATCTTCATCGATTGCTCCGGCGACGGTGATCTCGCCGTCTGGGCCGGCGCGCCGTTCGAGATCGGTGACGCGCATGGCCATCCGATGTACCCCTCGATGATGCTCCGCCTCAACGGCATCGATCCCGCAAAGGCGGGCGAAGCCTGGCGCACCATTCCGCAATTGATGGAGAAGGCGCTCGCCGCCGGTACCCACACATTCCCGCGCAAGAGCGCCATCGTGCGGCCGCAGAAATCCGGCATCGAATGGCGGGTGAATTTCACGCAGGTGGCGCGCGAGGACGGCCATGCCATCAACGGCGTCGAGCCCGACGATCTCACCCGCGGCGAGATCGAGGGCCGCAAGCAGGCGCTCGCCGCCTACGAGTTCCTGCGCAGCACCGTGCCGGGCTTTGAAAAATCCTACATCGTCGATTTGCCGCCGCAGCTCGGCATCCGCGAGACCCGCCGCATCAAGGGCGGCTACCAGCTCAGCGGCGAGGACGTGCTCGGCTGCGCCTCCTTCGAGGATTCGATCGGCGTCAATGGCTGGCCGATCGAGGCCCACGTGCCCGGCGACGTGATCTTCACTTTTCCGCCGATCCCGGAATCGCGCGGCTATAACGAGTTGCCCTACCGCATGCTGGTGCCTGAAGGCGTCGACAACCTCCTGGTCGCCGGCCGCTGTGCCTCCATGACCCATGAGGGCCAGTCCGCGGCGCGGGTGTCGGGGGCCTGTTTCGTGATGGGCGAGGCGGCCGGTTCCGCCGCCGCGCTGGCGCTGTCCGGAAACCGCATCCCCCGTGATATCCCCATTGAAAAATTGCAGGAAACGTTGAAACAACAGGGCGCCTTCATCGGCCGGGACCAGATGGTGCCCGAAGGCCTGTAACGCACTGCAAGACAACGACGGCGGAGGAAACGGGATGATCGGGATAATGCGGCTCGCGCTTGCGGGGCTGGTGGCGATCACGGCGATGGGCACGGCGCGGGCCGAGGACGCGCTGAAGGCCAGGATCGGCGTGCTCCGTCTGTCCTCCTCCGCGCCGGTCTTCATCGCGCAGGACAAGGGCTATTTCCGCGAGGCCGGCCTCGAGGTCGAGCTGAAATTCTTCGACGCGGCCCAGCCGATCGCGGTCGCGACGACCTCGGGCGACGTCGATTTCGGCATCACCGCCTTCACCGCCGGTCTCTACAATCTCGCCGGCAAGGGCGTGCTGAAGGTGATTGGCGGGATGAGCCGCGAAAAGGCCGGCTATCCCCTGATCGGCTATTTCGCCAGCAACAACGCCTACGCGGCCGGATTGAAGACGCCGAAGGACCTCGCCGGCAAACGCGTGGCGATGACGCAGGTCGGATCGAGCTTTCACTATTCGCTCGGCCTGCTCGCTGACAAATACGGCTTCAAGCTCTCTGAGGTGAAGATCGTGCCGCTGCAATCGCTGTCGAACGCCGCCGCCGCGCTGAAGGGCGAGACCGTCGATGCGGCGCTGCTGCCGATCTCGACCGCGCGAAAGCTCACGGACGAAGGCGGCGCGAAATTCTTAGGCTGGGTCGGCGACGAGACGCCCTGGCAGCTGGGTGCGGTGTTCGCCTCGCCGAAGACGCTGACCAACAAGGCGCTGGTGACGAAGCTGCTCGGCGCGCTCGCCAAGGCCGACCGCGAATATCACGACGTCATCCTCGCCGCGATGAAGGACGGCGTCGCCCCGATCAACGACAAGACCAAGCCGCTGCTGGAGATCATCGCAAAGTACACCAATCTCCCGGTCGAGCAGGTGGTCGGCAATTGCGCCTATATCGACCCCGACGGCAAGCTCGACGTGAAGAACGTCGACAACCAGATCAAATGGCTGCAGGAGCAGGGCTTTGCCGACAAGGGCTTCGACGCCAACGCGATCATCGCCAAGGAATTTGTGAAGGCGGATTGATTGATGCGAGTCCTACTCTCTCCCCGTCATCCTGAGGTGCTCGCGAAGCGAGCCTCGAAGGATGCGCGGCCCGGATGCAGCGGGGCCGTCGCCCTTCGAGGCCTCCGCTTCGCTCCAGCACCTCAGGGTGACGGATTGAAGAGCGGAGTTTGAGATGGACCTGATCGCCAACCACATCAGCCACCGCTTCGGCGACCTCGCCGTGCTCGACGACGTCTCCTTCACGGTCAGCGCCGGGGAGGTGGTGGCGATCGTCGGGCCCTCCGGCTGCGGCAAGAGCACGCTGCTGTCCATCCTCGGCGGGCTGTTGCAGCCGACCTCAGGCGAGCCCGAGCTGCGCGGCGCGCCGCCGGCGGACAGCCTCAATCCGCTGACCTTCGTATTCCAGGATTTTGCGCTGCTGCCCTGGGCGAGCGTGGAGGAGAACGTCGAATTCCCGTTGCTGCACACTCAGCTCTCGGCCACGCAGCGCCGTGAGCTGGTCGAGGATGCCTTGCGCCGCACGGGGCTGACTGATTTTCGCAAAACCTATCCCAAGCAGCTCTCCGGCGGCATGCGCCAGCGTGTCGGCATCTCGCGCGCGCTCGCGGTGAAGCCCGCGATCCTCTTGATGGACGAGCCGCTCTCCGCGCTGGATTCGCAGACCCGCGAACTCCTGATGGAGGATTTCGTCCGCCTGCTCGCCGATGGCGGCATGGGCGCGGTCTATGTCACCCATAATCTCGAAGAGGCTGCGCGGCTGGCCGATCGCATCGTGGTGTTGTCGCGGCGGCCCGGCCGCATCCGCGAGGTCGTGACCGTGCCGATGACGCGCACTGAACGCGGCGAAGCGGCGGCGCGCGAAAAACTGCTGGCGCTGCAGAACCAGATCTGGTCGCTGATCCGCAACGAAGCCATCGATGCCGAGCGCGAGGTCCAGCATGCTTGATCGCGCGGCGACTGACACTGCGAAGGATAGCGCGACGCGGCGCGTCCGCTTTCGTGGCGCCGGCTTCGTGCCCGCGTCGAGCCGTTTCGGCGGCTGGATCGCGCTCGCCCTCGTCATCGCGATCTGGCAGGCGGCGGGCAGCACCGGCCTCGTCAATCCCCTGTTTCTGCCTGCGCCGTCGGCGATCGCGCGCGCGATCTATCAGCTCGCGATCTCAGGCGCGCTCTGGCAGCATTTGTCGGCATCGCTGCTGCGCATCGGCGTCGGCTGGCTGTTGGGGACGGCGGCTGGCGTCGCCGTCGGCTTTGCCATCGGCCTGTCGCGGCTCGCGCGCAGCGTCGGCATCACCTTCATCTCGGCGCTGTTCCCGATCCCGAAGATCGCGCTGCTGCCGCTGTTGATCCTCTGGCTCGGCATCGGCGAAGAGCCGAAGATCGCGACCATTGCACTGGGGGTGTTCTTCTCCACCGCGATCTCGGTCTATAGCGGCGTCGATGCGGTACCGCGCAACCTCATCCGCATGGCGCAGAGCTTCAACGTTCCCTTCGCGACCATCGTGCGCAAGGTGGTCTGGCCGGGCGCGCTGCCCGCGATCCTCGCCGGCTTCCGGATCACGGCGTCAGTGGCGCTGCTCCTCGTCGTCAGCGCCGAGATGATCGGTGCCCAATACGGCATCGGCGCCTTCGTGCTCCAGGCCGGCAATCTGATGCAGACCGATCAGCTGCTCGCGGGCGTGGTGATCCTGTCGGTGTTCGGGCTGGCGGTGGGGAAGGTGATCGGCTGGCTGGAGATAAGGCTGCTGCACTGGCGGTAGGCGCGTCCGCAATGATGCGGGGCGCAGATGCGCCACAACCTCCGCCGTCGTCCCGGCGAACGCCGGGACCCATACCGCGTGATCTATCGAGTGTGGGCGGTCTTCGTACCGGCTGGATAACTGCAAGTCTTCGCCAAACTACTCCCTGTGGTTATGGGTCCCGGCGTTCGCCGGGACGACAGTTGAGTATTTTCCGGCAGCGTGGCCTCACGCATTCCCGCGATCCTCGCGGAACAAATCCAGCTTCTGCTGCACGGGACGATCCGAGAAGCTGAACAGCACGGCATCGTCCTCCGCCTCGTGGGTGACCCATTGCCAGCTCGGCACCACGAACAGATCGCGCGGGCCCCATTCGAAGACGGCATCGCCGATCCGGCTGCGGCCGCGGCCTTCGATCGGGCAGAACACGGTCGCATCGGTCGACCGGTAGCGCGCGGTCTTGAAACCCTTTGGCAGCAGCTGGATGAAGGTGCCGATGGTCGGCATCGCGAAATCGCCGGTCTCGGGGTTGCTGAACTTCAGCTTGAGGCCGTGGCAGGCGTCCCACTCCTGGCTCGTTCTGGCTTTCTCCAGCGCCTCGCGCGTGTAGGCGTAGGGATAGCTGAAGATCGGCGAGGTCTTCGAGCTCCGCTTGACGTCGACCGGCAGCAGGTTGTGGCCGTAGCGGGCAAAGCTGTCGCCGGCCGGCTTTGTGATCCTCTGCTGATCTTCCTTGGAGCCTTCCGCAAAGGAGCAATCGAAGAACTGCACCAGCGGAATGTCGAGGCCATCCAGCCAGAACATCGGCTGATCGGTCTCGTTGGAATGATCGTGCCAGGTCATCGACGGCGTGATGATGAAATCGCCGGGCTCCATCGCAGTGCGCTCGCCGTCGACGGCGGTATGGGCGCCCTTGCCTTCGAGCACGAAGCGCAGCGCCGACTGGCTGTGTCGGTGCGCCGGCGCGACGTCGCCGGGCACCACCATCTGCACGCCGGCATAGAGCGAGGTCGTGATCTTGGACTGGCCGCGCAGGCCGGGGTTCTCCAGCACCAGCACGCGCCGCTCGGCTTCCTTGGCGGTGATCAGCTTGCCGGCCTCCGTCATGTAGTCGCGGATGATTTCGAATTTCCAGAGGTGCGGCCGGCAGGCGCTCTTCGGCTCCGGCGTGATCAGGTCGCTCATCACCGTCCAAAGCGCGGTGAGATTCTCGCCGTCGATCTTCTTGTAGAACGCCTCGCGTTCCGGCGTCTTGGTCACCGCTTCCATGGTGGCGCTCCCGTCGTTTTGTTGATTGACAGTATACTGACGATCTAGGTAGCGTCAATGTGGCGGACGACATACAAGGTCCTCGTCATTCCGGGGCGACGCGCCAGCGTCGAGCCCGGAATCCATAACCCCGATCGGGAGTATGGATTCCGGGCGCTCGCTTCGCGAGCCCCGGAATGACGGAGAAAAACTAACAGGGAGGTCCCAATGAAGCTGCACGGCTATTTCCGCTCCAGCGCCGCCTATCGGGTGCGGATCGCGCTGAACCTCAAGGGCCTCGGTGCCGAGCACCTGCCGCATCATTTGCGCAAGGGCGAGCAATGCGCGCCCGCCTATCTTGCCATCAACCCGCAGGGCCTGGTGCCGGCGCTGGAGAACGACGGCGGGGCGGTGCTGACGCAATCGGTCGCCATCATCGAATGGCTCGACGAGACCCATCCCAACCCGCCGCTGCTGCCGAAGGATCCGCTGCGGCGCGCCAAGGTGAGGGCGTTCGCAATGGCGATCGCCTGCGACACCCATCCGGTGCAGAACCTGAAAGTGCTGGCGCGGCTGCGCGAGCTCGGCCTGCCCGAGGAGAAGGTCCAGGACTGGGCGGCCTGGGTCAACCGCGAAGGGCTGTCGGCTTGCGAGGCTCTGATCAAGGACGAGCCCGGCCCGTTCTGCTTCGGCGATGCGCCGACGCTCGCCGATCTCTGCCTGGTGCCGCAGCTCGCCAATGCCCGCCGTTTCGGCGTCGACGTGTCGGCCTATCCGCGTCTGCTCGCGGCAGAGGCGGCCGCAAAGGCGCTCGCCGCGTTTGCCAACGCTGCGCCGGAGAAGCAGCCCGATGCCGAGTAAGCCTCCTCCTCCGATCACGATCGACGCGGTTTATGCCGCGCCGGGCTATCTGTTCCGGCGCATGCAGCAGATCGCGGTCTCGATCTTCATGGAGGAGTGCAAGACGTTCGACCTGACCCCGGTGCAATATGCGGCGCTGATCGCGATCCACACCCATCCCGGCATCGACGCGACGCGGCTGTCGGCGGTGATCGCCTTCGACCGCTCCACGCTCGGCAGCGTGATCGAGCGGCTGCAGGCCAAGGACTATGTCGAGCGCAAGCCGGCCCCCGAGGACAAGCGGATCAAGCTGCTCTATCTAACCAAATCCGGCGCCGCGATCCTGCGCGAGATCATTCCCGCCGTCGAGCGCGCTCAGGCGAGGATGCTGGAGCCGCTGAAGCCCGCCGACCGCAAGCAGCTGATGGGGCTCCTGGTGCAGCTCGTCGATCTCAACAACGAGGCCTCACGCGTGCCGCTGCGCGCGGAGGATGCGCTGGAGCATCTGGGGAAGGCGGGGTGAGGGTGGTGTGAGGCGATACTCACGCCTCATCCCCGCTGTCGTCCCGGGGCGCGCGTAGCGCGAGCCCGGGACCCATAACCCCAGGGAGAAATTTGGCGAAGACTCGCGGTTACCAGTCGCGCACCAAACCACTCCCTGTGGTTATGGGTCCCCGCCTGCGCGGGGACGACACCTGTGGTGTGGCGACGTCTCGTCTTCACATCCGCAGCAACGCCTGCCGATCGATCTTCCCCGTGCCGGTCTTCGGCAGCTCGTCGGTGAAGATCACTTCGCGCGGATATTTGTAAGGAAGCAGCCTGCCCTTGACGTAATCCTGCAGCCGCCGCGTCGCGTCGCCCCTGTCGACCGTGCGGCTGTTCATCACCACCACCGCCTTCAGCGTCATGCGCCGGTCCGGCAGTTCGGCGGCGAACACCGCGCATTCGCGGATGTCGGGATGGTCGGCGAGGCACAGCTCGACCTCGAGCGGGTAGACCCACTGTCCGGAGATCTTGATGAGATCGTCGGCGCGGCCGCGGAAGAAGTGAAAGCCGTCGGCATCGCGCACGAAGCGGTCGCCGGTGTAGATCCAGCCACCCTGCCGAATCGTCTCGGCGGATTTGTCCGGCCGGTTCCAGTACAGCGGCGTGTTGGAATCGCCGCGCACCCACAAGATACCTTCCTCGTTGTCGGCGACATCGCGTCCGTCCTTGTCGCGCAGCGCGACCTCGTAGCCGGGCACGCGCAGGCCTGCGGCCCCTAACTTCTTCTGCTCGGGCCTGTTGGAGAGATAGATGTGCAGCACCTCGGTCGAGCCGAGCCCTTCGACGATCTCCAGGCCCGTGAGCGTCTTCCAGCCGTTGAAGACCTCGGCCGACAGCACCTCGGCCGCGGAGAGCGACATGCGCAGCGACGAGAAGTTGGTCTGTTGCGCGCCCTCGGCTTTGGTCAGGGACGTGTAGAGCGTCGGCAGGCCGAAGAAGACCGTCGGCTTGTGCTGCTCGATCGCCGCGAAGATCGTGGCCGGCTTCGGCTGGCCCGGCAGCAGCAGCGTTGCCGCGCCCGCCGAGAACGGGAAGGTGACGGAATTGCCGAAGCCATAGGCGAAGAAGATCTTTGGCACCGAGAAGCAGATGTCGTCGGGCGTCAGCTTCAGCACGTTCTGCGCAAAGGCGAGCTCGCTATAGGACATGTCGTGCTGGAGATGCACGATGCCCTTGGGCCGGCCGGTCGAGCCGGACGAATACATCCAGAACGCCATCTCGTTGCGATGCGTCTCCGCTTCCGCCAGCTCGGCCGGGAATTGCTTGAGCCAGTCCGTCGCCGCGAGCGCGCTCGGCGCGGCGTGATCGCCCGCCTCGCCATTGGCGACAATCAGCGTGCACAGGCGCGTGTCCTTGCAGGCCTCGGCATTGAAGCGTGGCGCGAATTCGGCGTCCGCCACCGCAACGCTGGCGCCGGAATCGGCGAGGTAGAATTGCAGCAAATCCGGCGGCGTCAGCGTGTTGATCAGGAGCGGCACGAAGCCGGCCCGCACCGCGCCGAAGAACGCGGCCGGGTAGGCCGGGGTGTCGTCGAGAAACAGCAGCACGCGGTCGCCGCGCTTCAGGCCGAGCGATGCAAAGCCGTTGCCCCAGCGGCAAGTCTCGTCGCAGAGCTCGGCGTAAGTCCGCGTGCCTGCCGGACCCATGAGCGCGACCCTGTCGCCACGGCCCTTGGCGAGATTGTCGAACAGCACGCGGCTGGCGTTGTAGATTTCAGGAACGGCAAAGCCGATCTCGCGCGCCCCCTCGCTATCGGCGGGAACCTGGTCGAAGATCTCGTTGCTCATGCCTCGTCCCCGCCGTTCTTGGCAGCCTCGTAACGCGCCATGAAGCCCGGCGACATGTGGCGCAGGCGTGCATCGTCGATGCGGCCGGAGCGGGTGATGTAGCTGTAGGCGAAGTCCATCAGACCCTGCTGCATGTGCTGGGCAAAATGCTCGTACCAGAAGGCGCTGGTGCGCGCCGCGTTGACGAGCTTTTGTACCACCGGTTTTCGCGCGGCCTGGTACCGGTGCAGCGCGGTTGCAAGATGCGCATCCGATTCCAGCGCCTTGACCAGCGCGATGGCGTCCTCGATCGCGAGCCGCGTGCCCGAGCCGATCGAGAAGTGCGCCGAATGCAGGGCGTCGCCGATCAGCACCATGTTCTTGAACGACCAGTGCTCGTTCCAGACCCAGGGAAAGTTGCGCCAGACCGATTTGTTGGAGACGAGGCAATGGCCGCCAAGCGTGTCCGCGAACACCTCTTCGCAGACGCCCTTGGACTGCTCGACGTCCTTGTAGGCGAAGCCATAGGCCTGCCATGTCGCGTGGTCACATTCGACCAGGAAGGTGCTCATGGCGGGCGAGTAGCGGTAGTGATGGGCGTTGAAGGCACCGCGATCGGTCTTCACGAAGGTCTGCGACAGCGTGTCGAAGCGCTTCGAGGTGCCGTACCAGACGAACTTGTTGGAGGAGTAGGACAGCGAGGTGCCGAAATCTCCCTCGAAGGCGCGGCGCACCTGCGAGTTCAAACCGTCGGCGGCGACGATCAGATCGTGGCCGTTGAGCTGGTCGATCGCATTTATCTGCGTGTCGAAGCGCGGGGTGACGCCAGCGTCGAGCGCGCGCTGCTGCAGGAACCGCAGCAGCTCGAGCCGCCCGATCGAGGAGAAGCCGACCCCGTCGATGGCGACGCTGTCGCTGCCGAGGTTCAGCGTGATGTTCTGCCAGCTCTCCATGTGCGGCGCGATCGCATCGACCGTCTCGGGGTCGTCGGCACGCAGAAATTCCAGCGCCTGGTCCGAGAACACGACGCCAAAGCCCCAGGTCGCGTCGGCCGGGTTCTGTTCGAACAGGTCGACTTGATCCTCGGGGTGACGCTTCTTCCAGAGATAGGCGAAGTAGAGCCCACCGGGCCCTCCGCCAATCACGGCGATCCGCAACGTCTGCCTCCCTAATTGACAGTATACTTACTATCTAGGGGTAGACTAATGTGCTCCGGCGTCCCGCGCCAGCGGAATTATCGGCCAGCGCAGGCGCGCCAAAGCGCACTTCGGCCACACGTTTTACGCGTGTCCGAAACCTCAGGTCCGAATCATAGCCAAACCGCGCCGGCTTGGCCATCCGCACCGTCAGACGCAGCGCTTCACGTAGACCCCGTTCACCAGCACCCGGGTACAGCGCACGGCTGGAACCGGCTTGCGGACCACGACGGCCGCGTTCGGCCCGGCGCAGCCGGCGCGATAGACCCCGCGTGCGCAGACCACCGCATTGGCGTCGGTGGCCTCGAACGTCATCGTCGCTCCGAAGGCGAGGAGCGCAGAAGCAACGAGCAGCAATGAACGCATGTTGTCCTCCCGGTCTTGCCGTGATCGAAATCGGATATCTGCAAAAGATCTGTCGTTGCAGGCGTGCGGAAATTCATGCGCACGCCGTTCGTCGTTGCGGCTTTGGCGCCTGCGCCGTGTTACCTCGCCGCGAATGGGGCGAGCACGTCCTTGCACGCCGGCGACAGCGAGGCAGCCCTGTTGGAAATGCATTGAATGATGCGGCCGCCTCCGGGCGCGACGCCGGCGCAGAGCGTGCGGATGTCGGCGCCGCAGGCCGAGCGCGCGATGAACAGCTCTTCGCGCGGCAGCAAGGGACGCAACACGATCACGGCTGGCGGTGCCGCCGGCGCGGCTCCCGCC
>NZ_AJQF01000089.1:0-10699 GCF_000261705.1 Bradyrhizobium genomosp. III
GCTTTCGGTGCGCCTGGCGCCGTTTCCGCCTTGGGCGCGGCCTCGCTCTTCGGCGCGGCGGGGGCAGCTTCGGTTTTCGCCGGTTCGACAGCGCGAACCGCGGTCTGGCATCCCGCCGACAGGCTGGACATGTTCTTCGCCAGGCATTGATACGCTTCCACGCCGCCGGGCGTCACGCTCGAGCAATGCGCCATGAAATCCGAACGGCATGCGGAGCGGATGGCGCTCTTCTGAGCTTCGGTCGGTGCTTGCGCGAACGCGCCTGTTGCAGTTGCGAAGAGCGCGGCCGCCAGCAACGCCTTGCGCGTCGATGCCTGTTTCAACGTGTTGAACATCTGGTGATTTCCTGCCCCGTCGGTCACGCCGACGACTTTCAAAATGTGATGTAATCGCAATCTTCGCGAGTGACGCCTCGCAAGCAGCATCATTCGCCGCTTTGACGTCACCCGCAAGTCAATTATGCCGGTGCAATTGCGCCGTCAGAGCCTGACCATGCGCTTGCCGCGGTTCTCGCCCGCAAGCAATCCGATCAGCGCCTTCGGCGTGTTCTTGAGGCCATCGATGATGTCCTCCTGCACCTTCAGCTTGCCGGATTTGACCCAGCCCTGGAGCTCGGCGAGCGCGCGCTGGCTCTCCTTCATGTAATCCATCACGATGAAGCCCTGCATGACCAGCCGCTTCACCACGATCAGCCCGGGCACGCCGCGCGGGCCGTGCGCGGAGGGCGCGCCGTCATATTGCGAGATCGCGCCGCAGCAGGCGATGCGGCCGTAATTGTTCATCTGCGGCAGGCAGGCTTCCAGAATGTCGCCGCCGACATTGTCGAAATAGACGTCGATGCCCTTGGGTGCAGCTGCGCGCAGCGCCTTGAAGACCGCGCCGTCCTTGTAGTCCACGGCGGCATCGAAGCCGAGCTCGGAGGTCAGCCAGCTGCACTTGTCCGCGCCGCCGGCGATGCCGATCACGCGGCATCCTTTGATCTTGGCGATCTGTCCGACGATCGAGCCGACCGAGCCCGCGGCCGCGGAGACCACGACGGTCTCGCCCTCTTTGGGCTTGCCGATCTCCAGCAGGCCGAAATAGGCGGTGAGGCCGGCGATGCCGAACACGCTGAGCAGGTGCGTCATCGGCTCGAGCTTCGGCATCTTGGTGAGATGCTTTGCCGGCACCGCGGCAAATTCCTGCCAGCCGGTGTCACCGAACACGATGTCGCCCGCCGCAAGCCCATCGGCCTTCGAGCTGACGACCTCGGCAATGGCACCGCCAGCCATCACGCTGTTCGCTTCGACGGCGGAGCGATAGGTCGCGCCGTGCATCCAGGCGCGGTTGGCGGCGTCGAGCGAAATGTATCGCACGCGCAGCAGGACTTCGCCGTCCTTCGGCTCCGGCACCGTGCTCTCCACCATCTTGAAATGTTCGGGGCCGAGCTTGCCGCTGGGTTTTTCGACCAGCAGAATCTGGTGATTGATGTTGCCGCTCATGGCGTTTCCCTCTTTGATTGTCTTGACGATTATTGATGCAACCGCCGCAAACAAAACGTGCAGGCCGCATACGTTGTGCGCTGCATGAAGGCTAGATCGCGGCGTTCCATTTCACAACGGGAACATCCTGAAAACGCGATCACACGCAAAGCGTGTTGCGTCGTTGTGATAACTGCGACATCATGAAGCGCCGGTGTACGTGGGGGTAAGCGATGTCGAACAGGTTTACGCAATACATTCTGGCCGCGATGGTGCTCGGCATCATCATGGGGTCGGCAATCTACAACTTCCTGCCCGACACGCGCGCCGACTGGGCGTCCTCCATCAACCTGATCGCCATGATGTTCCTGCGCCTGATCAAGATGATCATCGCGCCGCTGGTGTTCGCGACCCTGGTCGGCGGCATCGCCCATATGGGCTCGGGCTCCAAGCTCGGCCGCATCTTCGCCAAGACCATGGGCTGGTTCATCAGCGCCTCCTTCGTCTCGCTGCTGCTCGGCCTCGTGATGGTGAACCTGCTGCAGCCCGGTGCGAACTTCCCGGGGACGCTGCCCCAGGCGGGGCAATCGACCGGCCTGCCGGTGTCGGCATTCTCGATCGAGAAATTCCTGACCCATCTGATCCCGACCTCGATCGCGGACGCTATGGCGCAGAACGAGATCCTGCAGATCGTGATCTTCGCGGTGTTCTTTTCGGTGGCGATGGGCTCCATGCCCGAACGTTCGAAGCCGATCCTCGCGATGATCGACGACGTCGGCCACATCATGCTCAAGGTCACGAGCTACGTGATGCTGTTCGCGCCGCTCGCGGTGTGGGCCGCGATCACCGCAACCGTCGCCAAGAACGGCCTCGCGGTGCTCTGGAAGCTCGTCGTGTTCATGGGCGGCTTCTATCTCTCGCTGGCGATCCTGTGGACCATCCTGGTCATCGTCGGCTTCATCGTGATCGGCCCGCGCTACAGCCATCTGTTGAAGCTGGTCCGTGAGCCGCTGATGATCGCTTTCTCGACCGCGAGCTCGGAGGCGGCCTATCCAAAGACGCTCGAGGCGCTCAACCGCTTCGGCGCGTCGTCGCGGATCTCGAGCTTCGTGCTGCCGCTCGGCTATTCCTTCAATCTCGACGGCACGATGATGTACTGCACCTTCGCGGCCGTCTTTATCGCGCAGAGCTATCACATCGACATGCCGCTCGGCACCCAGCTTGCGATGCTGGCGACGCTGATGATCACCTCGAAAGGCGTCGCCGGCGTGCCGCGCGCCTCGCTCGTGGTGATCGCCTCGACGCTGGCGCAGTTCAACATCCCCGAAGCGGGCCTGTTGATGATCATGGGCATCGACACCTTCCTCGACATGGGTCGCAGCGCCACCAACGTGATCGGCAACACGCTCGCGACCTCGGTCGTGGCCAAATGGGAAGGCGAGCTCGGGCCCGAGCACGAGCTCGGACCCGGCGACGTCGTGCCTGAGGACATGGTGCCGGGCGAAGTGCCCGCGATGGCCGGCCATGGATAGGAGCGAACCATGGGCCAGACACTGGCGAGGTCACTGACCTCAAGCGGCTTGTTGCTCGCGGCATCGTTGCTCGCGACCTCCTTGTTCGCGACCTCGGCATCCGCGCAGACCGGCGGCGAAGGGCTCAGCCCGACGCTGTCGGCCATCAAGACGGCGCACACCGTGCGGCTCGGCTATCGCGAGAGCTCGCCGCCGTTCTCGTTCCTCGACCAGTCGGGCCGTCCAATCGGCTACAGCCTCGAGCTCTGCGAGGCCATCGTCGAGGAGATCGGCGTCGAGGTCGACGATCCCAATCTCAGAATCGACTACGTCAAGGTCACCTCGGACGACCGCATCGACGCCGTGCTGCAGAACAAGATCGACCTGGAATGCGGCTCGACCACGGCCAATGCCGAGCGCGGCAAGCGCGTCGCCTTCTCGCCGCTGATGTTCGTCGCCGGGACCAAGCTGATGGTGCCGAAGACATCCAGCGCCCAGTCGCTCACCGATCTGAAGGGCAAGACCATCGTGGTGACGAAGGGCACCACCAACGAGCAGGCGATCCAGGCCGCGGACAAGAAATTTTCGTTGGGATTGAACATCGCCGTCGGCGCCGATCACGAGCAATCCTACCAGATGCTCGCCGATGGCAAGGCCGATGCCTTCGCAACCGACGACATCCTGCTCTTCGGCCTGATCGCGCGCCACAAGGCGCAGGACAAGTTCCGCGTCACCGGCGATTATCTGTCCTACGACCCCTACGGCATCATGTTCAGGAAGGGCGAGCCGCAGCTATCGGCCGTGGTCGAGCGCGCCTTCCGCAAGCTCGGCTCCAACCGCGACCTCGTCCCGCTCTACAACAAATGGTTCACCGCAAGGCTTCCCACCGGCGAACGTCTGAACGTGCCGATCTCGCTGCAGCTGGAAGAGGCGTTCAAGGCGATGGACGATTCAGCGAGCGCGAATAATTAGACGGCGGTTCGCTCTCTCTCCGTCATCCTGAGGCGCGCGCTCGGCGGTGCAAGCGCACCGCCGAGCAAGCCTCGAAGGATGAACGGCCGAGCTGGCAGACGGGCCGTCGCCCTTCGAGGGCCGCTGAAGAAGCTGCCACCCCCAGCGCAACGGCCTTGCCGTTGCGCTGGGGGTGGCGGTGATGGGTCATCGTTCGCTGTACACTCGATCGAACACCCGATCCAGCGCCGCATCATACGCCGCTTGCACCAGTTGCGGATGCAGCTTGCCGAGCGCTTCCATCATCACGCCGGAATTGATCTCGAGCACTTTCCATTCGCCGTCGACGCGGACCACGTCGATCGACGCAAAAGCGATGCCGATCGCGCGCGCGGCATCGATTGCCAGCTCCACGCAGGCCGTTCGAACCTCGCTGTCCCCCAGCAACACCGGCTTTGCGCCGGCATCGAGATTATGTCGCCAATCCGTGCCGCGCTGCTTGCTGTAGACGACGAGGGGCGCCTCATCGAGCAGCACCACGCGGACCTCGTCCTCGATCGCGACATAGGGTGAGATCACGAGCCCGGCGCTCATCGAAAACACCTCGCTGGCCGAGTGGTCGAGTTCCGCCTCCGTCGTCACCTTGAACACCGAGCGCCCCGATGTCCCCTCGTTCGGCTTCACCACCACGCCTTGCGGATTCTGAGCGAGCAGCGCGAGCATCCGCTGGCGCCAATCGGCACCGGCGACGTGCACGCCCAGCTTCGGGTTGAGGAAGAGGTGATGGGAAATGCAGGGCACGCCCTCCAGCGCCAGCGCCTCTGATGTCGCCGATTTGTCGTTGGCGAGGCGATGGGCGATGGCGCTGTTGAGGCCGATGTCGTAGCCGAAGGCGAAGCGCCGCTCATCGCCCCGGCGCATCGCGATCAGCCAGCCACCGGCGCGGACATCGACCGCAATGCCATGCTCCGCGCAATAGCGCCTGATGGCCTGGACGAAGATTCGCTCGTCGCTTGCCGCCATGTGTTTCCGTCGCGTTTCAGACGTTCCTGGCGCCAAAAGCCGCAAAAATGCGGGAAACGGCGCCGAACCAGGGTGAAAGTCAGAGCTATTCTTAATGAAATTCTCGCGAGCGCGATGGAAATTAAGTGCTGCATTCGAACGCTGCAGGGAAAAGAAATTGCCCGCCGCGCGCGCCCGGCAGCAGATTCATTAACAATATGGCCAATTCCGCCGCAAATGCCGGTTTGACCGGCATCAATTGCATCCGGAACGAGGTTGATTATTGGTCTCAATGGCGTAGATCACACACGCGAAATCCTCCGCCATGGCAATGGTGACCGCCCCGCTTTCAGGGCCGGGCAACGCTTTTGCCCTAAAACCGCAATTATTCGGAATATCGAAAATCATGAGCGCGTTTTACCGAGAGAAGGTTCTTTCCGTCCAGCACTGGACCGACACGCTGTTCAGCTTCCGCGCCACGCGCGATACCGGCTTCCGTTTCCAGAACGGCCAGTTCGCGATGATCGGCCTCGAGATCGACGGCCGTCCGCTGCTGCGCGCCTACAGCATGGCGAGCGCCAATCACGAGGAAGAGCTCGAGTTCTTCTCGATCAAGGTTCAGGACGGCCCGCTGACCTCGCGCCTGCAGAAGATCAAAGAGGGCGACACCATCCTGGTCGGCCGCAAGGCGACCGGCACGCTGATCACCGATAACCTCCTTCCCGGCAAGCGGCTGATGCTGCTCTCGACCGGAACGGGCCTCGCGCCGTTCGCGAGCCTGATCAAGGACCCCGAGGTCTATGACCAGTTCGAGTCGATCGTGCTGGTGCATGGCTGCCGCCAGGTCTCCGAGCTCGCCTATGGCGAGAAGCTGGTCGCTTCCTTGCGCGAGGACGAGCTGTTCGGCGAGCTGCTCGCGGACAAGCTGATCTACTACCCGACCGTGACCCGCGAGCCGTTCAAGAACCGCGGCCGCATCACCGACCTCATCAACTCCGAGCAGATCTTCAACGATATCGGGCAATCGCCCCTCGACATCGCCACGGACCGCATCATGATGTGCGGCAGCCCGGGGATGCTCGAAGAGCTGAAGGTGATGTTCGAAGGCCGTGATTTCATCGAAGGAAGCGGCAACAAGCCTGGCCATTTCGTGATCGAGAAGGCATTCGTCGAGCGCTAAGCTCTTTTGAAGAGGCGGCGTAATCGCGCGCCACACTCAACTCGTCGTCCCGGACAAGCGGAGCGCCGATCCGGGACCCATAACCACAGGCCGTGGTTATGCGTAGGGTCGGAGTGACAGTCTTCTCTCACCACGACATCCTGTGGTTATGGGTCCCGGGTCTGCGCTTACGCTTGCCCGGGACGACAGCTGAGATTGGGGAATCCAGTGTGACCCCACGCGCGGCCATTAAGGGCCCAGCGTCCGCCGCCCCTCCACCACCCCTCTGCTGCACTGCAAAACCCGCCCATCGGGCTGGTTGATCTGTCTCGGCCGAATTCGCTAGCCTGAAACAAGGGCCGCGTCATATCCGTATGACAGGCAAGGGCGTATCGTACCGCCTCATTGCTGGCGAGAGGATGGGAATCGTGGCCGACGACACCAAGACGCAGGACTTCTCCCAACACTCATCCCACAAACGCCTGCCGCTGGCGGAGGAGGGGATCATGGAGACCCTGCTGCTGCCATTCTCGCCGCGCTTCATCGTGCTGACGATCTGCGCAGTCGTCACCGCGCTCCTGATCGGTATCGGTATCGCCGACCGCAAGATCTTCGACATCCTGCTGGTGCCGATCCTGATCTTCGGCGCGCTGACGCTGCTCGGCGTCCGCGATCTCCTGCAGAAGAGCCACGCGGTGCTGCGCAACTATCCGATTTCGGCGCATATCCGCTTCCTGCTCGAAGAGATCCGCCCGGAGATGCGGCAGTATTTCTTCGAGAGCGAGAAGGACGGCATGCCGTTCTCGCGCGACACCCGCGCGGTGGTCTATCAGCGCGCCAAGATGGAACTCGACAAGCGTCCGTTCGGCACCCAGGAGGACGTCTACCGCCAGGGCTATGAGTGGATGCACCACTCGGTGTCGCCGAAGGCGCATGCCGAGGAGAAATTCCGCATCAGCATCGGCGGCCCCGACTGCAAGAAGCCCTATTCGGCCTCGGTGTTCAACATTTCCGCGATGAGCTTTGGCGCGCTAAGTCCCAACGCAGTGCGCGCGCTCAATGCCGGCGCCAGGAAGGGCGGCTTCGCGCACGACACCGGCGAGGGCGGCGTCAGCCCCTATCACCGCGAGATGGGCGGCGACATCATCTGGGAGATCGGCTCCGGCTATTTCGGCTGCCGTCATCTCGACGGCACCTTCGATCCCGAAGCGTTCGCGCGCGTCGCCGGTGACGACCAGATCAAGATGGTCGAGCTCAAGGTCAGCCAGGGCGCCAAGCCCGGCCACGGCGGCGTGCTGCCGGCGGCAAAGGTCTCGGAGGAGATCTCCAAGATCCGCGGCGTCGCGATGGGCGAGGACTGCATTTCGCCGGCCTCGCATCGCGCCTTCTCCACCCCGGCCGGCATGATGCAGTTCATCGCCGAGATGCGCCGCCTGTCGGGCGGCAAGCCGGCCGGCTTCAAGCTGTGCATCGGCCATCCCTGGGAATTCCTGGCGATCTGCAAGGCGATGCTTCAGACCGGCATCTATCCGGATTTCATCGTCGTCGACGGCAACGAAGGCGGCACCGGTGCGGCGCCGCTGGAATTCATGGACCATCTGGGCATGCCGATGCGCGAGGGCGTCAACTTCGTCCACAACGCGCTGATCGGCATCAATGCGCGCGACCGCATCAAGATCGGCGCGTCCGGCAAGATCGCCACCGCCTTCGACATGGCGCGCGCGATGGCGATCGGCGCCGACTATTGCAATTCGGCGCGCGGCTTCATGTTCTCGCTCGGCTGCATCCAGTCGCTGAGCTGCCACACCGACCGCTGCCCGACCGGGGTGGCGACCCAGGATCCGACGCGCGCGCGTGCGCTTTACGTGCCGCTCAAGATCGACCGCGTGCACAATTATCACCACGCGACGCTGCATTCGCTGACCGAGCTGATCGCCGCGGCAGGCCTCGAGCATCCGCAGCAGCTACGCCCGATTCACTTCACCCAGCGCACCTCGACCACCGATGTGAGATCCTTTGCGCAGCTCTATCCGGCGCTGCGTCCTGGCGAGCTGCTCGAAGGCACCGAAGACCCGCGCTTCCGCGACGCCTGGCGGATGGCGCAGGCGGAAACGTTCCAGCCGGCGCCATAGGGCATCGCTCGGCCGGTGGCGGCACCGGCCCGGCCCGCGCATATTCGTCGCGAGCGGAGCTGGCATTTAAGATTTTGTTCAACTTTGGGTGTAGATTGTGCCCATGGACGAACGGCGCGACAAGGCGAGACATCGCGTGCTGAAGGCCGGAACGATCGAGTTCGGCGGCGGCGCGATCGACTGCACCGTCCGCAACCTGTCCGACACCGGCGCTGCGCTCGACGTCACCAGCCCGGTCGGCATTCCCGAGCATTTCACCCTGTTCGTCCAAGCCGACGGAACGCATCTGTCGTGCACCGTGATCTGGCGCAAGGAGAAGCGGATCGGCGTGAGGTTCGGGTGACCGTGAGCGGGCTATCGCTCAATTCACCCCGTCTCGACCTCACTCAACCGGCTCGCCAGGATCTTGTCGATCCGCCGCCCGTCGAGATCGACCACCTCGATGTGCCAGCCGCCGAAGTCGAAGGCATCGCCGGTGTCGGGCAGCACGTTGAACTGTTGCAGCACCAGGCCGGCCACCGTGTTGTAGCGGTGCGGCGGCAATTCGACGCCGAGCAATTCGCCGAATTCGTCCACCGGCATCCAGCCCGAGATCAGCAGCGAATCGTCGGCGCGCCTGACAAAGGCGGGCTCCGGCGGTCCGGCCTCCGAATGGAAGGCGCCGACGATCGATTCGAGGATGTCGGCGGCCGTCACCATGCCTTCGAAGCCGCCATATTCGTCGTAGACGAAACCGACGTGGACCGGCGCAGCCTTCAGGATGGTCAGCACGTCGCGCGCGTCTGCCGACGCCGGGATGCCGGGCGCTTCGCGCACCAGCGCGCGCAGGTCCGGCGTGCGTTCGTTCATATAGGCGATCAGCAGGTCCTTGGCCTGGAGCACGCCGATCGGCTTGTCGCGGTCGCCGTCGGAGACGGGAAAGCGCGAATGCGGGCTCTTGGCGATGATCTCCCGGATGGCCGCCGGATCGTCGTTGAGGTCGATCTCGTCGACCTCCGTGCGCGGCGTCATCACCGCGCCGACCGGCCGGTCGCCGAGCCGCATCACGCCGGCGATCATCTCCTTCTCACCGGGCTCGAGCACGCCCGCGCTCTCGGCCTCGCTGACGAGGTGGTGGATCTCGTCCTCCGAGACCTTCTCCTCGGCCTTGCCGCCGCGGCCGAGCAGCGTGAGGATCAGCCTGCCCGAGAGATCGAGCAGAAAGACCAGCGGCAGCGAGACCTTCGCAAGCACGTGCATGGCGGGCGCGACCCTGACCGCGATGCTTTCGGGGTCGCGCAGCGCCACCTGTTTCGGCACCAGCTCACCGACGATCAGGGTGGCGTAGGTGATCAGCGTCACGACGATGCCGACGCCGACGATGTCGGCAATTCCCGCGGATAGACCGAGCTCGAGCAGCCATTGCGTCAGCCGCTGTCCGAGCGTCGCGCCGGAGAACGCGCCGGAGAGCACGCCGACCAGCGTGATGCCGATCTGCACCGTCGAGAGGAACTTGCCGGGATTGGCTGCCAGCGTCAGCGCCCGCTCGGCGCCGCGCACGCCCTTGGCGGCGAGCATCGACAACCGGGCCGGGCGGGACGAGACCACGGCCAGCTCCGACATGGACAAGAGGCCGTTGATGACGATCAGGACGACGACGATGACGAGTTCGACCGAGAGCATTGACGTTCCGAGGTAAGGGAGTGTGGCCGAATAGGACGGCACACGCCTTGATATAGGTATTCGGCGAAGAAATGCCGGCAATTTTGCCGCATTTGGCGCCCCGAGGGAACCGTGTCGCCGCTGACTTGGACTCGCTTGCGCGAGCTCCCGTGGAACTACGGGAATGCCGATGCTTAACGGGCTCTTAGTGGCCGCCCGGCTAGGTTTTCGACATTGCAGAAGTGTATTCGGGGGACCCAGGGATGCGGATCGGGAAGCTTTTCGCGCTGTCTATGCTGACGGTGACGGTATTTGCAGTCATCCTCGGCGCCGAGGTGCTGATACCCCAGACGCGCATCTTCACGAACCGCTCCGACGCGATCAAGACTGTCGATGCCTTTGGTGCGACCCTGATGGTCAGTCAGCACGTCGCCGGCCTTCGCGCCCCCTATATCGGTCCGATCTTCCAGGAAGCGGCGGCGACGCCAGCCCAGATCGAAGCGGCCGGGAAGGCCGCGAAAGCCGCCGAGGCCGGCTTCGAGGCTGCAAGGCGCGCGATCCTGGTGCTGGATGACGGCGGAGCGATTGTCGAGAATCTCGACCGTGCCGCACGGCGGCTGAAGGAGGTCACCGCGGCGGCAGATCGCGCGATGAGCGTCCCGCTGGCAGCGCGCGATGGTGCTGTGATCAAGGGCTTTCTCCCCGGCGTTGCCGAGGTCATCGGCAACATCGAGCCGGTCATGAACCGGCTCGAAGCGAAAGTCATCAACGCCGATTCCTCGCTCGCGGCGCTGTTGAGCCTGGCGCGGACGGCCCAGGACCTGCGTGTCGCGGCCGGCAGGC
>NZ_AJQF01000090.1:0-589 GCF_000261705.1 Bradyrhizobium genomosp. III
CGCCCGCTCACGGCGACCGAATTGTCGCTGATGGATCGCATGCAAGGCCGCGTGGAGGCCGACCGCGAGCGCATCGAGGCAGGCATCGACCAACTCGGAAATCCCTCCCGCATCGCGACCGCGCTGAAGGCGGCGACGGAATCGTATTTTGGAAAAGCTGCGGCCGCCGTCGACAAGGAGATTCCCGCAGCCCGGAGTGACGGCAAGTACAGCAGCAACGCCGACGAACTGGCGAAGGTCATCGTGCCGGCCATCCAGATGTTCTACGGCGTGCGCGATGCCGCATTGGCGGAAGCTTCCGAGCGTGCCTCGGCCTCGCGCGATGGCGCACTGGCGATGCTCGCGCTCGCAGGCGTGGTGGTTCTGGCGCTGCTCGGGACTCTCGGTGGCGTGACCATGATGCTGCGCAGGCGCGTGGTGACGCCGCTCAGCCGGCTCGCGGACGTGATCGCAACGCTCGCTGCCGGACAACACGACGTCGAGATTCCCGCGACGGGCCGCAATGACGAGATCGGCCAGGTGGCGGGCTCGCTGCAGCACTTCAAGGATTCACTGCTCGCCAAGAAGGCCGCCGATGAGGCGGGCGCGG
>NZ_AJQF01000091.1:0-5189 GCF_000261705.1 Bradyrhizobium genomosp. III
GCCAGCGTATGGACCAGATCGCGCGCGATTTCGAAGCCATGATCGGCGACGTGATCAACACGGTGTCGTCGGCTTCCTCGGAGCTGGAAGTGTCCGCGGGAACGCTGACGAGCACGGCCGATCAATCGGAAAAGGTCACCGCGACCGTCGCGGCCGCTTCCGAACAGGCCTCCACCAACGTGCAGACCGTTGCCGCGGCGGCCGAGGAGATGGCCTCGTCGGTCGACGAGATCAGCCGGCAGGTGCAGGATTCCGCGCGCATCGCCGGCGAAGCGGTGCAGCAGGCGGGCCGGACCAACGATTATGTCGGCGAGCTCGCCAAGGCCGCGGGGCGGATCGGCGACGTCGTCGAGCTCATCAGCCAGATCGCAGGCCAGACCAATCTTCTGGCTCTCAACGCCACCATCGAGGCGGCGCGCGCCGGCGAGGCCGGCCGCGGCTTTGCGGTGGTCGCCTCCGAGGTCAAGGCGCTGGCCGAGCAGACCGCCAAGGCCACCGGCGAGATCAGCCAGCAGATCACGGGAATCCAGACCGCGACGGAGGACTCCGTCGGCGCCATCAGGTCGATCAGTGACACCATCTCCCGCATGTCCGAGATTGCATCCGCAATCGCCGCGGCGGTGGAGGAGCAGGGCGCAGCGACGCGGGAGATTTCCCGCAACGTGCAGCAGGCGGCCCGCGGCACCCAGCAGGTCTCCGCCAGCATCGTCGACGTGCAGCGCGGCGCGAGCCAGACCGGATCTGCCTCCTCCAACGTGCTCGCCTCGGCCAGATCGCTGTCCGGCGAGAGCAGCCGTCTCAAGGTCGAGGTCGGCAAGTTCCTGGACGCGATCCGCGCTGCGTAGAACTTCTGCGCCTCTGCTGCAGGGAGAAGCAATCGCATTCGAAGAGCGACGTGCCCGCGGCCCATCCTTCGAGACGCGCGCAAGTGCGCGCTCCTCAGGATGGAGTGTGCGGAGCGCTTCGATGAGCTCCGGTGTCGCTTGCCTCATCCTGAGGAGCCCGCGAAGCGGGCGTCTCGAAGGACGAGGCGCGCGCATCATCCGGGCCGTACTGCGCTCAGAACTCCCCGTGCAGCCGCCCGGAAATGACCGACACCGGTCCGCGATCTGCGTTGTAGGCGGGGTTGACGATGAGCTGGTAGTCGGCGGTGAGGGTGAGATTCTTGTTCAGCGCATAGGCGTAATAGGTTTCGAGGATGCGCTCCTTGCGGTAGTTGAGCGCACCGTCGCCGACCAGCACGCCAAGGCCGCCTGCGGCGAGGAAGTCCCGGTAGTCCTGCGAAATCGCGTTGATCGCGCCGCCGACGCCGACCACGTCGTCAGGCCGGCCCCATTTCGTGCCCTTGATCGAAAGGCCAGCCGACAGGCTGCGGTTGATGTCGGTGAAGGCGAGCGTTTCGCTCTTGCCGTCGTTCCAGCTCCAGCGGCCGAACAGTCCGACATCTTCGGTGATCGCCTGCTCGAGGTTGACGACATAGCCGACCTTGGTGCGGCCGCGCCGGGTCTGCGCAATGTCGAGATTGAGCGCGGGATTGTTCAACGTCTCGCGGAAGCTGCCCATGTTGGCGCTGTCGAGCCAGCCCATGGTCCTGAGCTTGCCGGGTTGGCCGAACAGCGAGAAGCGCGTCTCGAGCTCGATCACGTACTGGCCGCGCTCCCCGACCTTGGTGTCGAAATGATTTGAATTGGGCTCCGCGACCATCAGGAAATAGCCGCCGCGCAGGGCCCATTGCTTCTGATTGAGCTCGGCGGTGACGCCGTAGGTAAGGCCGACCTTGTCGGCGGAATAGTCGAAGGCGCCCGGGGCCCAGATCGACCAGTTCATGAAATCCCTGCGGGTATCCTTGGCGTAGGCATTGCCGTCGAACACGTCGACCACTGCGAACTTGCCGGCCTGCACGGTGAGGCGGGACACGTCGACCTTTTGCCCCAGCTGCAACTGGCCGCTGGCGAGTTCTTCCTGCTCGCCGCCGAAGCCGAAGGTCTGGCGCACGAACAGGCGCGAGGTGTTGTAATGCGGATAGGGGAAGTTCGACTTCTGCGCTTCGCCGTTCGGGAAGCCGGCCGCGCCGACCGTGTCGTTCAGGCCAAATCCCTGGAGCAGCTCGGGATTGTAATAGACCTCGCCGCCGTCCCACAGCCGCGCGTTCAGGAACAGGCTGTTGCTCCAGGTCGCCTTGGCCTGCCTCGTCGGCGAGAGAGAGTTCGTTCCGCTGTAGAGCGCGGGGAACGACGGATAGCCTTGCGGCAGATAGGTGCTCTGGCCGTGAATCTCCCAGCGATCCGATTCGGTGTCGATGAGCGAGCTGTTCGGATTGTAGCTCGGCATGCCCGGCCAATCGACCTTGCGGTTGAGGCCGAGCCTGACCTGCTGGAAGTCGAGCGACGAAGAGCTGTATTGGGCCCCCGTGGAGAAGGCGACATTGGCGCCGTCGAAGCGGCTGTAGAGATATTCGAGCCGTGCGCTCCAATGCGGCGCGAAGCCGTATTCGACGCCGGCACCCGCGATCCAGCCGGGCCGCGTGTTCAGGATTTTTGGGACTTCGGCGCCGGAGGCCGGCGTGTCGAAATAGCGCTCGCCCATCCAGGCAAAGCCGCCGGTGGCGTAAACCAGCCACGGACCGCTGGTGTAGCCGACGCGGCCGCGCAGGCTGGCGGTGTAGTCCCATTGCTGCGTGACAGTGTTGGCGGGTGTCGTCAGGAAGGAGACGATCGAATTCGAGGTGATGTAGTTGGGGAACGTGAAATCGCCTTCGACACCCACCAGCCAGCCGGAGTTGAGGCGGTAGTTGTAGCCCGCCTGCACGCCGCCGATCATGCCGCTGAAGACGCCGTTGTCGTTGATCCCTGTGCCGTCGTTCAGCGCAAACTGCGACGAGCCGCGGCCATAGCCGGCATGCGCACCGATATAGAGGCCGGTCCAGTCATAGACCGCTCTCGGCGCCGGCGCCTTCAGCGGCAGATCGGCCGCGCGCCCCGCGGCGGGAAAAGCCAGCACGCCCGAGGCAATCGCCGCGGCCGTTCGCAAGCATCTGTAACGGTGACTTCTCAACGTCAAAACGCACGCCCCCAAAACGCGAATGTGTCCCACCCGTCGCGATATCCCTGCCGATTCGCGGCGGCCCTGTCATCAGGTCTTGGTTGCTCGCGTCGTCGAGATGATCTCGATTCGACGCGATTTCGTCCCAAGTTCCCGAGCAACCTTATTGCGATTAATTCGCAATAGCAACTGGTGAAGATTGGCGCACGGGATGGTTCGCACCGCTGTGTGACGGGACGGCAACAATTCCCGGCCCAAAAAGAATGACCCCGCCCGGGGGGACAGCCGGGCGGGGTCGGGGCACGACACGGGGTGGATGAGGCGCCCGTGTCGGACGCAGGATCCACGTAAGATCGGCCTCAGGTACTCAGGTCAGTAGCAGCTACGAACGCGGCCAACGTACTGGCCAAAGGCGTTGTACTGGGCGACCCAGCCGCAGCGGTGATAGCCGTAGTAATAGGGGTCGTTGTTGGCGGCGATCGCGGAGCCGACGACGGCGGCGGTGGCGATGCCGGCACCGACACCCCAGACCCAACCGGGCTGCTTGGCTTCGGCCGAAGAGGTGGTGGACACGATGCTGCCGGTGACGGCGAGGGTCGCGAGAGCGAGAGCGGCAATCTTGGTCTTGATCGACATGTGAAACTCCATCCGGGGTTGAGGCGGTCCGTTGTGGCCCGCGTGCCCAGTTTGACGGAGGCTCCCCGCGTCCGGTTCGAATGCGGCGAATCCGCTCCCGGAGCGAGGAGTTTTCGTAAATGATTGCAATAGGATATTGGTTAGCCGAGGGGCCCCTTGGCGAGCCTGTTCACGTCGAAGTTATCGACCTCGCCCAGGAGTTCGCAAAAAGCACGGGCGCCTTGATCGATGAGCTGCTCGCCCTTCGCCGCGACGGCCAATGTCGCGTTGCCGACGGCGCCGCTGGCATTGAGATCCTGCGCCTGCCAGGCGAACGGCGCGGGCCGCTGCGTCGACAGCCAGCGGTACTGCTGCTCCAGTGCGATGCTGCTCGCAGGAAAATCCGCGATGGCATCCTTGCGCACCTGATCGGGATAGCGCGCCAGCATGATCGAGGTCTCGACCGCGCCGCCATGAATGCCGTGGCGCACTTCGTCGGCCGGGAACAATGTGTCGGCAACTGATAGCCGCGACCACGACGTGGTCACCACGAACAGTTTTTGATGCGCACGCAGATCCTGCGCCACCAGCATCATGGCCGCGCTGTTGCCACCATGGCTGGTGATGATGACGAGCTTCTTCACGCCGCGCCGCGCGACCTCCTCGCCGATCCCGGTCCATCGCTTCAGCGCGGTTTCAGTCGGCAGCGTCTGCGTGCCGGGATAGTCGATATGCTCGGTGGAAATCCCGACCGGTTCGACGGGAAGAAAACTGGCCGGAACGTTGTCGGGCAGAAGCTCCCGCACGCGCGCAAGATACGCGTCCGCGATCAGCACGTCGGTGGTGAGCGGCAAATGCGGGCCGTGCTGCTCGGTCGCCGCCAGCGGCAGCACCGCGATCCATCGCGACGTCTCCGCGGGGGGCGCATCGACCCAGCGGATCTCGGTCCAGTCGCGGGATGGCATCATTGAGTTTTCTTTGGAGGTTTCATTGCCCGAATTTGTCACGTAATTTGGGTTATCAGGGGACGCGGGCCCGGCCGGCTCGTGTCCCCTGACGTCATGCGGTTTTATCGCGTTGGCCTGCCACGAGCTAGACGCGATTATGCTGGAAGCGATCGACGGAGTGCCATTATGACCCCCTCTCATCTGCGCAGAGCGCTAACTGCGGGCCTGATGGCCGCTCTGGTCTGGAGCGTCCCGGCGCGGGCCGAAACGCTGGACAAGGTCACCTTCGGCACCAACTGGGTCGCCGAGGCCGAGCACGGCGGCTTCTTCCAGGCGGTCGCCGACGGCACCTACAAGAAATACGGCCTCGACGTCACCATCGTTCCCGGCGGTCCGAACGAGAACAACCGGATGCTGTTGATCGCCGGCAAGATCGATTTCTTCATGGCCGCGAACACGCTGATGTCGTTCGACGCGGTCGCCAACAACGTTCCCGTCGTGACCATCGCCGCGATCTTCCAGAAGGATCCGCAGGTGATGCTGACGCAGCCGGATGCCAAGGTCAGGAAGATCGAGGATCTCAAG
>NZ_AJQF01000092.1:0-37129 GCF_000261705.1 Bradyrhizobium genomosp. III
CAGCGAGAAGAACGTCCGGCCCTATAATTTCAATCCGCAACCCTTCATCGCCAATCCCAAGAGCGCGATGCAGGGCTACGTCACCTCCGAGCCGTTCGCGGTGGAGAAGGCCGCCGGCTTCAAGCCCAACGTGCTGCTGCTCGCCGATTACGGCTTCAACACCTATTCGACCTTGATCGAGACCCGCCGCGACGTGGTCGAGAAGAAGCCCGACCTGGTGCAGCGTTTCGTCGATGCCTCCATGATCGGCTGGTACAATTACATCTACCGCGACAATTCCGCCGGCAACGCCATGATCAAGAAGCTCAATCCGGAAATGACCGACGACCTGCTCGCCTATTCCGTCGCCAAGATGAAGGAGCATGGCATCGTCGATTCCGGCGACAGCCTGAAGAACGGCATCGGCGCGATGAGCGACGAGCGCTACACCTCCTTCTTCAACAAGATGGTCAAGGCCGGCGTCGTGAAGCCCGAACTCGACTTCCGCAAATCCTACACGCTGCGCTTCGTCAACAAGGGCGTCGGCGTCGAGCTGCGCCCGAGCAAGCCGTAGCGCAAGCTCGATGTCATCAGGCAAAATCTCGTCCGCGGCCGACGCCGGCCTGACGCATCTCGCCGTCAGCCTGCGCGGCGTGACGAAGACCTATGACAATGGCGTCATGGCGCTCGGCCCGTTCGACCTCACTGTCCGCAAGGGCGAGTTCATCTCGCTGCTGGGCCCGTCCGGTTGCGGCAAGTCGACGGTGCTGCGGTTGATCGCGGAGCTCAGCGCGCCGTCGTCAGGCATCGTGCGGGTGGCCCATCACGAGGGCGTGGTACAGCCGGGTCACGGTATCGGCTTCGTGTTTCAGGAGCCCACCTTGATGCCCTGGACCAGCGTGCGCGAGAATGTGCGGCTGCCGCTCAAGCTGGCGGGCGTGCCGAAGGCGGAGGCGCGCGGGCGTGCCGACGCGGCGCTGGCCAGCGTCGGGCTCGCCGATTTCGCCGATGCCTTTCCGCGTGAGCTCTCCGGCGGCATGAAGATGCGGGTGTCGCTGGCGCGCGCGCTCGTCACCGATCCGGATATCCTTTTGATGGACGAGCCGTTCGCCGCGCTCGACGAGATCACGCGCTTCCGCCTCAACAATGATCTGCTCGCGCTGTGGCGTAGCCTCGGCAAGACCGTCATCTTCGTCACCCATTCGGTGTTCGAATCCGTCTATCTGTCGCAGCGCGTAGTGGTCATGACGGCGCGGCCCGGCCGCATCCAGGCCGACATCCGCATCGAGACGGTCGAGCCGCGCGGCGAGGCGTTTCGCACCTCCGCCGCCTATTCCGATTATTGCCGGAAGGTGTCGGCTGCGCTGGCTCCGTCTTATTCGGGGCAGTCGACCTTATGAGCGCGCAGGCGGCCGTCACTGCAAAACCGCGAGGCGCACAACGCGCGATGCGTTTCGTGCTTCCCGTCATCGTGTTCGCGGCCGGCATGCTCGCCTGGGAACTCTTGGTTCGCATCAAGGACATCCCGCCTTACGTGCTGCCGGCGCCCTCCGTCATCGTCCTGACGCTGATCAAGAACTGGGCAGTGCTGTCACAATCGCTCGCCACCACGCTTCTGACCACGCTCGAAGGTTTTGCCGCGGCCAGCATCGGCGGCATCGCGCTGGCGCTGTTGTTCAACCAGTCGAAATGGGTGGAATATTCGCTATTCCCCTACGCCATCGTCCTGCAGGTCACCCCGGTGATCGCGGTCGCGCCGCTGCTCCTGATCTACCTGGAGCAGCAGACCGCGGTGGTGGTTTGTGCCTTCATCGTCGCCTTTTTCCCGGTGCTGTCCAACACCACCCTTGGGCTCAATTCGGTCGATCGCAACCTTGCCGGCCTGTTCCAGCTCTATGGCGCCTCAAAGCCGCAGACGCTGCGCTTTCTCAAGCTGCCCGCGGCGTTGCCCTACATTCTCGGCGGCTTGCGCATCGCCGGCGGCCTGTCGCTGATCGGCGCGGTCGTGGCGGAGATCGCGGCGGGAACAGCCGGTGCCGGCTCGGGGCTCGCCTACAGGATCGCCGAGTCCGGCTATCGATTGAACATACCCCGCATGTTCGCAGCGCTGCTTTTGTTATCGCTGGCCGGGATTGTCATCTATGGGGTGCTGGCGGTAGTTTCCCACCTCGTTTTACGGCGCTGGCATGAAAGCGCGCTTGGAAAGGAAAACTGATGGCTGCCGGTTCGATTTCGTCCGAGAAGATCGACCTTCTGATCTATGGGCCGGTGCGGCCGATCCTCGAGAACGGGTTTTCCGACCATTTCGTCGTGCACAAGGCCGAGACGCGCGGCGACCTCGAGCGGCTGACGCCGGCGATCCGCGAAAAAATCCGCGGCGTCGCCGTGACCTATCACACCGTCCGTGCCGACAAGGAGTCGCTGTCGCAACTGCCCAAGATCGAGATGGTGGCGAGCTTCGGCGTCGGCTACGACCATATCGACGCCAAATACGCGGCCGAGCACAACATCATCGTCACCAACACGCCCGACGTGCTGACCGAGGAGGTCGCCGACGTCGCGATGGGCCTGCTGATCTCCACCTTGCGCGAGTTCATCAAGGCCGACCGGTATGTGCGTTCCGGCCTCTGGCAGACGCAGAACTATCCGCTCAGCGTCGGCTCGCTGCGCGACCGCAAGGTCGGCATCGTCGGCATGGGCCGGATCGGCCAGGCCATCGCGCGCCGGCTCGACGCCTCGCTGGTGCCGGTGGTCTACCACTCGCGCAATCCGTCCAAGGACGTCTCCTACAAGCACTATCCCGATCTGATCGAGATGGCGAAGGCGGTGGATACGCTGATGGTGATCGTGCCCGGCGGCGCCTCGACCAACAAGATGATCAATGCCGAGGTGTTCAAGGCGCTCGGCCCGCGCGGCGTGCTGGTCAACGTCGCGCGCGGCTCGGTGGTCGACGAGCCGGCGCTTGTGCAGGCCCTCAAGTCGGGCACCATCCTCGCCGCCGGCCTCGACGTGTTCGCGGCCGAGCCGACCGTGCCGGACGAGCTCAAGGCGATGCAGAACGTCGTGCTGCTGCCGCATATCGGCTCGGCCTCGGTGGTGACGCGCAACGCGATGGACCAGCTCGTGGTCGACAACCTCAAGTCATGGTTCTCGGGCAAGGCGCCGTTGACGCCGGTTGCCGAAACGCCATTCAAGGGGCGCTGATGCGAAGTCTTCGGGTCGTTGCATCCGCCGTCGCGGCCCATTTGGCCGCGATCGGCGCCGTCGCGGCCCATTTGGCCGCGATCGGCGTTGCTCAGACGAGGCCGGCGCATGCGCAGGATACGACGACCCTGAAGAAGGAGATGCTCGGGCAGTGGGAGCTCTCGACCACCGAGCGCAGCAAGACCTGCGTCGTCACGATGAAGGGCGACGCCGCGGGGCAGGGCTTCAAGCTGGAGCTGGAGCCGGCCTGCAAGGCGGCGCTGCCCTTCACCAAGGACATCGTCGCCTGGAGCGTCAGGGGCCTCGACATCGTCCGCCTGCAGGACGCGACCGGTGAAGCCGTGATCGACTTCACCGAGGTCGAGGCCGGCATCTTCGAAGGCCTGCGCCAGGGCGAGGGCGTCTACATCCTGCAGGATCTCGCCGCCGCGCGCTCGATGGCCAAGTCGATGGACCAGATGATCGGCGACTGGGCGATGGTGCGCGGCAACGGCCAGCCGGTCTGCGGGCTGACGCTGACCAACACGGAAGCCGGCTCCGACAATTTCCAGGTCTTCCTCAAGCCGAAATGCGATCCGGCCATCGCGCAGTTCAACCCGACGCAATGGCGGCTCGAGCGCGGCCAGATCATCCTGATGTCGAAATCGGGCAACGTCTGGCAGTTCGAGGCCGACGACAACGCGCAGTGGCGGCGCGTCCCCGATACCGCCGATCCCCTGATCATGCTGCGTCAGTAGGCGGGCCCACATTCGCTGCCGCCGAATGGCGCCACGCGAAGGCGGAACCTGCAGACCGGGCATCTCGTTGACGGAAGAGGCGATTTCGTTGGGAGATCCGGCATGGCCAAACGCGTCCTCGCGATCGGCATCGAACCCGGCAGTGCCGACTACAGCGCATTCCCGCAGCTCACGCCGGAGCTCGTGCGAACCTACATCGATGCGCAGCTGTTGCGCCTGCGCGATCTCGGCTTCGAGGTCACGAGCTGCCTGATTGATCTCGACGCCACCGCGGAAGCCGGCGTCACGGCGGCGCTGCGCGACGAGCGTTTCGACTGCATCGTGATCGGCGCCGGCCTGCGCGAGCCGAAGGAGCGCCTCGTGCTGTTCGAGAAGGTGCTCAACCTCGTCCATCGCCTCGCGCCGGACGCTGCGATCTGCTTCAACACCACGCCCGCCGATACCGTCGAGGCCGTGCAGCGCTGGGTCGATGCTTGACGTCCAATCGGCCGGCCGGTGCATCGTACGCGGCGCGGTTTGAGCCGTCTTCGCGCTGCGCCTCCGGCCATCGCGGGCCGCCGTGCCGGCAATTTGTCTGGCCCGAATCCTCGCCCGGGGCTATGACTCCCTCCACCACAGGGAGGGCGAGCATGCTTCGAGGTCTTCGCATTGGAAGTTTTGGAATCGCGGCCTGTCTGACGGTTGCGATGGCGGTGCCGGCGCATGAGGCGGCGGCCCAGGATGCCATCGGCGGCGCGATCATCGGCGGCGTCGGCGGGGCGATCCTCGGTGGTGCGCTCGGCGGAGGCAGGGGGGCTGCCATCGGTGCCGTCGTCGGTGCCGGCACGGGCGCCGCGATCGCCTCCGAAGGCGAGCGCCGCCGCTCCGGCTACTACGCCTATCAACGCGGCTGCTACATGCAGAGGCCGGACGGCTACTACGTCCGGGTCGATCACAGGTATTGCTACTGAGCCGGCCAGCGCGACTTATGTGACCGCTCTGTCGCGCACTTCGCCTGGTGTCGCATCGAAGTGGCGCCGGAAAATGCGATGAAAGTGCGATACTGTCGGGAATCCACACTCGTAGGCGACGTCCATGACCTTCATATGTGCGTAGTGCGGCGACGCCAGCATCTCGTGAGCCCGCATCAGGCGGCGAGTGGTCAGTTCATCGGTGAACGACGTTCCGGCTTCGGAGAAGAGCGCCTGCACATAGCGCGGCGAAACCAGAAGGCGGCGTGCGAGCGCCGTCAAGGAGAAGCCGGGCATCATGAAATTGCGATCAAGCTCGCGCCGGACGGTCTCAAACCGAGCCGCTCGCAAACTCGGCGCCTGTGTCTCCTGATGCAAGGTCTTGAGGGCCACTGCAGCCACGACCAGATCGGCGATGTGGTCGGCGGCAAAACGCGGGATATCGGCTTGCTCCGCGGCGCCGGATAGCTTCAGCAGCGTCTCGACGTAAGCGTATGCCAGCGCCGGCGCCGAAGCCGATGCCGGAATCGGCGTCATGAATCGATCTTCGACGTTGCACGTCTGGCCACGCAGCTGCTGGCGCGGCAATTGAATTGCCATGAAATTGCAGTGATGCTGCGCACTTACATTGATGGTCGACGGCACGCACTGTTCGATAAGCACCGCAGCACCGGCGGTGCAGGCAACGCTCTTGCCGCTTTGCTCAACGAGCATTTCGTCCGTTCCGCTATTGAGCAGAAGCACGGCATTGTCGGTGTTCTCGATGGCGATTTCCGCGGCTCCGCGCGAAATGGTCTTCACGGTCCCGCAAATGCGACCAATCGCGGCTTGGCCGAGCAGCATGATCTTGAGCTGGCCGTCGAAGGGCACGTTGGGCCTGGCGTCGGCGCGCAGACGCACGTAACCGGATGACAGTGAATCGACCCAGCGATCTCTGCGCAGCCGCTCGTCGCCGGGAAGATCGGCGGAGTCAAACGAGATTCTCTGCATTTACATTGGAGTCCGCAGTGAGGGCTGGCGACATCGAGCATATTGGAACTTGGTGCCAAGCGCTATTCGCGAAAAGCAATAATTCCGTTCGTAAAAGAGCACTTCGGTGCGGTGTCGCGCCGTTATGTTGCACGGAAGCCTCAACAGTGCAGCTCATGGATATTGCGGGGCGAGAATACGCAAACCGCTACAGCACCGTTCGTCATAAGCGACGACAGTCTCGCCGCACCTCACCTAGAATCTTGCCGAAATGATGCCTTGGCGTCGAAGGCATTTTCATCTGAGGGGTTTCAGTGCTTTATCGGCATATTCGGCTATCGATCATCGCAACCGGACTGGTGGCGGCAACTTCCGCGCCTGTACTTGCCGCAGATATCCCGATCAAGGCGCCGGGGGTGGCCACCGCGAGCACGGCTGGCGGGGTCTACTTCTGGGCTGACGGCTCAGCGCAGTCGATCCGCCTGCCGACCTATGATATCGGCACTCGTCTGTTGCCGGTCGCCCCGGGATCGGGGATATCCGCGGCAAATACATATGACCCGCGGGCAACCGGATATGGCATCTCCGGCGGATTGGGCTTCGTTTTGCCTCCCGGTGTGTCTCTGTCGAATATCGGCACCAATGGGCGGATCGAGTTCAGCGGGTCCTATGTCAACGCGACCGCCTCGCAAGCCGCTACGGCTGTGTCGACATTGGGATCGGGATATTCGCTGCCGCAGGTTGGCGGGATCACAAACTTCGCGGGCTCGGTCGCTTGCGGCGCCGGCACATCATGTGTCGTTTCCAGCACGCTCGGTACCAGCTATTCGAGTTGGCAAGTCAGCGGGCGGTACGCGACAGATTTCAAAGTGAGCGGCGTCACCATTACGCCGTCGCTTGCGGTGTTTGGCGGCAAGTCCCGCAACTCTCAGACGTTGTCCGAAACCAATCTCGTTTTCGGCGGCACTGCGTCCGTCCGCTATGACGCGGACACCAAGCTCGATTGGACGGACTGGGGAGCCCGCGCCGGCCTGTCTGGTTCGGTACCTGTGACGGATTGGCTGACATTTGTGGCCGGTGGCAACGCCGGGCTCGCCATGCGGCGGGTATCGCTGACGGGCTCGGACTCCGTCAACGTCTTCGTGGGCGGGGTGCCCTTTTTCGCCCAGACCTTCTCTGCCACAACGTCCAGTGCAACGACCACCGCATTCGTTGCCAATGCCGAAGCCAGCGTCAACATCAAGCTGGCGCCGAGCTGGGCGTTGCGGGCCTTTGGCGGCCTCAACTACGATAACAAGGTCCCTGGCGTTTCAGCCCCGGCTGTCGTGCTCCCGTTCGGCCTTGGAGGCGCGAGCACGCCAGCGGGGGTCAAATACCAGGCCGAGACAAGCTATTACGCGGGTGGCGGATTAACGGTCAGGTTTTGAGAGTCGGTGCAAGGCTGGTCCGACACGCGTTGCCCTAGATCAACCGCATCCCGCGCAGGCTGGCATGCGCGCTCTTGCCAACGATGATGTGATCGTGCACGGCAATCCCCAGCGGCTTTGCGATGTCGATGATCGCTTTGGTCATCTGGATGTCGGCCTGCGAGGGCGAGGGATCGCCGGAGGGATGGTTGTGCATGAGCCTGCGGCGTCTATTATCTATTTGAGTTTGCTGTTATTTTAGATTCTGATCGAGCTGTAGGAGGCGGAGACTGGGGCATGTAGTGGGTGATTGTTCGTGATAGTCACGAGAGTTCACGCTCGGTCCTGGCCGCTTCGATTGGAGTCCTTGTTTCAATGCCCGATCTGTCCGTGACATGCATTTCAGTGCGTATCGACGGCTTACGGACACCGCCGAAAGCATCAGCCTGAATGCTCAGGTTTTCCGTTAACGTGTCCTTTCATCGACGGCTTCCTCCAATACGTGCAACGTATCGCGCCGCTCGAACAGTAAAATTAGCTCTCTGACCCGGGCCGATTTGCGGTCGCCGGGAATTTCGTCAATGTCCACGCCCAGGAGAAAGCAAAGGTTCTTAAACTCTTCCATATCGAACGCCGTACACAGCTCATCGAACAATTTCTTACGTTGAGCTATCGAAATACGCGACTTCGTTGCCGCTACCGAAGCAACGGACTTCGGCCACGCCCCCTCCGAGAGGGAAACTGGGCGCGACTCAATGAAGCTTCGCAAGCACGAAGCCGCGGAATACGCTGCGTACTCTTGCCACATGTCATTCTTTTTGCCGTCGGCGAAGTCGCAGATGGCTCGGATCGTCAAGAATCCCACCTTCTTGACAGCGCTGAATGCCGCAGAAGCGACTCCTGCACTCTCCATCTCAATTGCGATGAGATCGCGTTGCAACGACCGAAGCTCTTGGGCAGCCTCGCTTGAAGCAATCACCTTCTCTCCAGAGGCAATTGGTCCGACATGAATTCTCGGCTCGATGGCGCTCGCGCTTTTCCCATCGGGCCTTGAAGGCAAATGTGCGCGCCACGTTGAGTCGGTCAAGTTCAGTATTCCATCCACGAGGATGGGGTCCGCCTGAAATTGCCGAGCTCGATGCTCCTGATGATTGGGTCGAACCTTCGAGAGCTCATAATAGAAAATGGAGTTCGAGGCCACGATATCGCCGAAGCCCTGATCCTTTCTAGAGATTCCACCAGCAATTCCATTCACAAGTACAAATCGCGGCTTCCATTTGTGGATGAGGTCCGATGTCGCATGTGCGGCATCGAGATTTCCCATCGAATGAAGGAGAGTGGCAACAACTCGATACGAGCCGCCGCGTCTTGTTGGAATCGTTCCGCGAAGGTACGTGCGGGTCGAATCCGATGTCGACGAAATCGGTACCAGCTCAGGAAAATAATGCTTAAGCGCAGCCAATTCCTTCCGCAACGCGACGACAACTGCGAAGTCGACTGATTCGTCCTCCACCTGTCGCGAGAGGTCGGTAGCCTGCTTGTCAGTAAGCTCGACAGCAACCGAGCTGAGAAATGCTGCGACGCGGCTCTCATGGCGCCGTTTCATGAGAAGCAACGAATCCGCTGTGTAAGTGGTCGGATCCTGATCGACCAAACGATGATGCGTTGGACATAGGATGATCAAGTTGTCTGCGTCGTTGCGCGACTCTTCGGATTGCGCGGGATCGAATCTCGGCCCCCCGGGAGAGGCCGCACGAATGTGGCAGAGTTCGCCCAGTAATGCGCGAGATTGAGGCTGAACGAGCTGCGTTGTACATCCCGGGAAAGCGCATAGGCCCCCCGAAGAAGCGAACAGAATCTTTATCGAACGATCACTGGGTTGTCGTCGCATAGCACCTCAAGCACGCTCCGCATGCCGTCGCCCCGTAGTCAAGAGATCATAGCCTTCAACGCCCATCAACCGGATACGTGTCGATAAGCCGACACTTTGTGGCTAACGTTGCTATTGAGCAGGCCGTCTAGAGCTGCGCGACATCGAGTAGCCTTCTAACTCTTCTTTGCGGGGGGCATGTTCTTTCCATTTGCATCGTGGAGGCATTCGCGCTTAAGTTGATCATATTGAAGGTCCGTCTTAATTGACATGGCGTACTTCCGCGCGGAAACGCGACGGGGGATGGATGATCGACTCTCTTCGCGTTGCAAAAACAGCAAATTTTCACATTCTTAAGCGGCAGATGAGCAATGCCGCATTGGATGACCTTTTTCGCCAAGTTCGGGCAAGCCAGCCCTCGGCCTCCCAAAACATATTCTACCATCGGCGCGTCCAAGCTGGGCGCGCGCGTTGGTCTGCGATCTCCTTCCTCTATGACCGCTCGCCTTCATTCTTAACCGAAGACGCAGGAATCCGAGAACGAATCTGCGGATTTATTCTTTTGATCGAATATCGCGATCATCTCGCGATTCTTAAATCCAAGCTCGATCTTCCGGCAGGATTTTTCACCCGCTATCTCGGTCGAGTATCAGCCGAACGCGTGGATCGTGCGGTCGCACGGCAGGGAGCGGTGTTCGAAAAGATTCGGCTTCGAAACATGTCGGTCTCCAAGCACGTGATGAGGAGTAAAACGTTCGAAGCCGATGACCTACAAAATGTTGTCGGGCCTGCTGGCGCAAACCGGTATGTGCCCCAGGCGTACGCGGTCCGGTCGGGAACTGACCACTATTCTACAACTCCTAGCACCGGCAGGATAGGGCAGCGGTCTGATCGGGTCGATCACCTCGCACTTGTGGAGTACGCGAAATCTGTAATTGACGAGCTGGTAGGTGGAAGAGCTGCACCTGCCAGCTTTCTCCGTACCTTAGCCCGCGCTATCGATTTGGCGAGTATTGGCGGCACCGCGCGTCCAACAAGTTTTGCCGTCGACGTTGCGGGATTTGTTGATGCGATCCATGTCGATCGCGAAATCAGACTTGTACATGAAGATAGCGGTAGACTCACTCAACTCTCCAAGCATGAAATCGATGCAGCGTTAAATGAGCTCGATCGTGCGTTTAGGGTCAGCGGCGACGGAAAGAGGATGGATATCTTCGACGGTGCTGATTCGGTTGGAGCAATTGCAATCAACCAAGCTCGCGTAGCATTGCGTGACTTGCAATTGCCGATCACTGCCGGCATCGAGGTCGAAAGTACAGAGTATGCTCTCGGTCACGATCCAAATCGGATCTCGCTCCGACGCTACATCGATCGCGAGGATAAGTTCATATTGCTGTTCGACGCCCTCTCTTTAGCTTACATCGACGGGACCTTGTTCCGCGACGAAGGCTTTGTAGATGGTGGCGCAGCCCTGTTGCGCCATTTGCGCTCTGATCCGCTCCTAGACGGAGTGACTGATGAAAAGGGTAACTTTTCGACGCGAAAGGCCACCTTTGATGCTGACTCCACTTTCGGTGTGATCGAAGCGAGTGTTGCGGACGGGGACGATGTGCTTGTGTGCGACGATCTTGGCGACGAATGGGCGGACTATATTGGGCTAAACAACTCCAGCAGCCCGCCTAGAATTACCTTTTATCACGCAAAGCATGGTCCACTATCGCTCGGTGCTGGGCCGTTCCATATCTCCGTGAGCCAAGCAATTAAGAACTTGCAGCGTATGAGCCTTCCGCCGGAATCGATGGAAGCGAAAATTCGTGGTTGGAACAACAAGTATGTAAGCGGTAGCGGAGTCAAAACCCGGATCAAGAGGATTGTCCGAGGCGATGCCGACGAGCTAATGAACGAATTCGCTCAAGTGCGGCTTGCGCCGGATGCAATTCGTCGGGTCTTCATCGTGACCTCTTCGCTGAGCCGCGGTGCTGTTGAAGAGGCGCTAAAGGAAGTCGCAGCCGGCCAAGCGCCAGACCCATACTTCGTTCAGCTCTATTGGCTGTTGATGTCATTCTTCTCGGCGTGTACCGAAATGAACGCACATGGATACGTGATCTGTCAAACTTAGCAGGCGCTGATCACGGAGTCGGTATTCGAAACTGCGATTTGGCTATTCCGGCTGTTAAGGCCCGACAGCCGGCTGACTGCTAACCTATGCGCAGTTGTAGTAAAGAGCGCGTGCCATGCTTACTTTGCAGCAGATGGAAGAGGTAAGGGTTCGCCTAGCGCAGCAACTGATATTCTACATGCCCGTTAAGCTGTTTCCTATTGCGCAGAAATTAGCGTTTCCGATTCTTTTAGAGTTCACACGACTAGTGGATTTTAGGAATCTGGAAATTCCACCAGAGAAGATCAAAATTACTGACTTGATCTACGAAGACAGGCTTCCGTCAGTGTTCGAGTCGTTTATCGCTCGGCGGTTTTCCGAGGGGAATAAGCAAGCGGAGTTGCGAGTAGCGGGAATCATTACACCAGATCACAAGATCGTCCTGGCAGATCGTAAAACGGCAGAGGGATTTCTAATAAAGGCAAACTCAGCGGTTTGGTATGAAATTGTAGCAAGCCTGCAATCGGATTGGAGCCAAGCGTATTCACTTTCTGCGACGCGTTGGGAAGAGATCGTCGCTGGTGCCTTCGATAAAGCGGGGTTCGACGAGGTGACATTAACGCCACGCTCAGGGGATCACGGACGGGATGTCATAGCTGTTCGAAGGGGGTTGGTTGCATCAAGATCATAGGATCGGTGAAGGCGTATAAGCCGAGGAACGAGGTTTCATATGATGACATTCGTGCATTGCTGGGCGTACTCAGCGGGGAGCAGAATGCCTCTAAGGGAATCCTGACTACAACGTCGGACTTTCCGCCAAGGCTAATATCTGATCCGTTCATAACTCCCTTTCTGCCGACGCGTCTCGAATTGATGAACGGTGACAGCCTTCAAAAGTGGCTTGGTGGCCTCCTGAAAAAATAGGCTTCTCCCGTTCGGATACATGCCTCTACGAGAGAGGGCTTGGGTCCGGACTTAATTGATCCACCAGGTAATCGCAGCGGCGAGGAGGATTGCGGACAGGAAGATGTCCGCGCGCTTGTCGCATCGGGTTTAGGGAATATCGAAGGTCCGTATGAACCCGTGCGATCGATTGTTGTCGTAGAGCCGGAGGGAAAGATCCGATTTGGGCATCCAGACGCGGCCGACCTCGACCGCCAGGGAGGCGGGAAGCGCGGGAAAAACATGCAGCAGCGTTCCCTCGCCATGCCGAGCCTTGATGCGGTCGTAGAGCCGTCGGAGTTCGCGCCGAAATGCGGCCTGATCGTCAGCTCGCCGCAAGACGTCGTTGTGAGGTTGATCCGCGCAGAGCGACCAGATCGCGGCTTCGTCGCCGAGAACCGCCTGGAGTCGCGCGTCGGTCACGGTAGCGCTGACACCGAGCTTTAGCGCGACCGAGCCTGACAGCCCGATATCCGGTTCGGTGACCTGGAATGTGATCGGGGGGCCATCGGACGCCCATCGCCAACTCGCGGGTTCGCGATGCCTTTGATGAACGACGGCCGGAACGATATCGCAGAGCAGCCGGCCAAGCTCGATCAGCAGCGGCTGCGGTGCGAGTGCGAATACGCTTAGATGCCTAATCTCCTGTCGCTCTACGCGGCCTCGCACCTTCGCTTCGAACTGGCGTCTCAGGTTCTCGCGCTGGACCGTCCAATAGGCAGGCTCGTTGTCTCGAAACGCACAGCCTACCATTTCAAGATCCAACCTCTGGCCGCTGGCTGGGTGGCGGTCGGGCGGCATCGCCGAAAAGATCGCCTGCGTCGATACAAGCGCCTCGTTGTCACAAATGCTCGCCCCAAACCTGATGACGTGAGATGCCCGGTCTTCGTCGATGCCGGCAACGATCGCGATCCGGCCCTCGTGCTCGGCTTTCATAGTTAGCAGAACAGATTCCGGATGATCGGCGACGGCGTCAAGATCGATCAGCTTGTGATGTCGGGCGCACATCAACATTAGATTTTCCAGACTACGCGCGAGCTGAGTCGACCGGATCGGATCGCCGCGCGGGCCGCCTTCGACGTCAGCCACGATGTGTGCGATGAAGCCGAAGATCCCGTCTTGCCGCCCGGCCACCAGGTCGCCGACCAAATCAGTATTGCATCCACGATATTGGCAGCGGCCAGCAGCCCGCGCCCACAGCGCCGATTGGACCTTTTGCGGAATGCTGCTCTTAGACACCGACGCCACCTGCTACGACGTGGCGGCCGCTCGCTGTCCATTGACCCGTTGCGCGCCAGCCCTCGTAAGCGGCAAGCCACTCGATCACCCAGGGCACAGTTGTCTGCGAGAGGCTGTCGAACGGCGACCAATCGTCGGAATCGGGATCGAGCATGCATAGCGTCACTTCGCCATCCGAACCGTAGTACACGTGAGGGAGCCTACCCTCCGGGTCGCCCGGACGGTGCCGTAACGGCGGTGACAAGACTTTGACGCGTGGCTGGAGAATGCGCACGTCGAGCCGTTCGATCACCAGCGGCGCTCGATAAGTGATCTCGACCTGAAACGTCTGAAGCAAAGGCCGGAGAGGGCCCTGCCACGCCGCGATTGCGCCGTGGCGGCCGATGAGTTTCAAGTTCGGCCACAAGGAAGCCATGTCAGTGATCTGGGCGTCGACCGTCATCACCACTTATCGGCGCTCTCCCATGTTGGTGTGTGCGCGAGCCGCGACTGGCGCCAGGCTGGTCGCCGCGCCGATGATCGCCGGCGCGGCGGGAACGAACAGGCCGCCGGAGCGCGTATAACCATGCTGCCGTGATTGAACTTGGCGCCCGAGCCGCTGGTTGAAAGCTTTGACAGAACGCGTGACGACCCGGTCCCCGAACTGCCCGCGCAACCACTCCTGCAAGTCCTCCAGCTGCACGTCGCCGGTGCGGGCGGCTTCGAGCCCGTTAGCGAGGGTGTGCAGGTGGCGAGAATAGGTTGTCTGTTGCAGCTGAGATTCTGGCCAACGGTCGGTGAAACGCTCGACCGGAAATTCGGGGTTGGGCACGACCAGGAGCTGGCCGCGCTTCGCGGCGTCGTCGATCGCGCGGGCCGTCCAGCGCGCCTGCCGGATCAGCATTTCCGCAAGCCTCATGCCCGGACGGGCGGCATGGCCGGCATGGCACGACAACATCACCGATGGCGGGATCCGGCCCGTCTCGGTCGCGTAGGCGATGTTGCGGTGCCGCTTGATTAGCTGCAGCGCGACCGTCGTCACGCTCTTGATGATGAGCGGCGTTTGCGGCGGAACGTCCTCGACGTCCGCTGCGGCGAAGGCGATTCCGGCCTGTTCGTACAGCTGACGATTCAGCGCCAGCGCGAACCGCTCCTCGGTAGGCGTTCGGGCGCAATACCACTTCCCGAAGGCATATGAGTTCATCGGCACATAGCGCGCCGGGTCGCTGCGAGTCCCCTTCTTCGCATGCGGGATCTCGCCTTCCTTCTCCTTCGGCGCCCGCCGCCGCGACGGCGTAATGTCAAGATGCATGCCGTCGGCGTAGTAGAGCGTGATGCACCGAGTTTGGCGCACGACCTTGCTTACCGGGTAGCTCTCGAGTGCGGCTTCCAGGTCATCCAGCAGCGCCTCGGGACCGAGGTCGGGGCCTTCGATCTCGGCGACGATATCGAGATCGTACTCGTCGTCCGTGCCGCGGGTCGACGTGGTTGCGTCGATTGCCATGGAGCCCTGGGGATAGAAGCAGGCGACCCTGCCTTCGAGCGGACTACCGGGTCGTTCGATGTAGCGTCGGACCGCCTCATATCGCTCGACCGCCTTGGCATGCAGGCCGGGCGGAAGCTGAATATTGATGGCAAGCTCGGCGAGTACCGCGTCCAGCGGGTCGGCAAAGGGATCATCAGGCCGATCATCGCGGCGCAGGGACGGAAAATTCGACATCGATATTGGTCCTCTTCTTTGAATGACCTCCGCGCGCCGATCCGACCGGATCGCCCTGGTGAGCGATCCGTTGGGTTATCCTTTCGGCGGGAAGGGATCGTTTCCGTAGGAGTTGGCGTCGCGAATGCGGCCATCGGGACGGTGGATGACGACTTCGCCGTGCTCGCGAAGCGCAGTGCTACGCGCCGCCTCCGTCGCCTCGGCTTGGGTGTGATGGGTGGACCCCACCCGCAACGCCCCCTCACGTCGGGTTGCCCAACCTGATTCGTGCGGCACGACATGAATGCGCTTCGACATCTCGGTTCCTTCGCCTCGTCGGTGAGCGTCGCGCTCTCCGGCGGGATATGGATTCCTGAGATTGGCCAATATGTCAAGTAATGATCACACTAGTAAGTTTGTAATAAGCACATAATGTTTGCGGGATTGACATTATGCCCGAAGCAGCGCAAACATCGGCGATGGCGGGCAATCCGGTCTATATAGCGTTCGGCAACGCGGTCTCGACGCGGCGCAAGGCTCTTTCGCTGACCCAGGCCCAGTTGGCGAGCAAAGTTAAGATGTCTCGCGCGTCGATCGCCAACATCGAGAGCGGCCGGCAGAACATATTGCTGCACCATGTCTATGCCCTCGCCACCGCGCTTGATTTCGCGAAGGTCGCCGACCTGCTGCCGCCAATGCCGCATAAGTCCATCGGGGAGGAATTGAAGATGACGCTGGTCAATGAGAAGCTTTCGAAGGAGTCGCTGTCCGAGAACGCGGGCGCCCAGGTCGCTGATTTGATCAGCAGCGCGCTCGCGCCACGCCGCGGCTCTAAGGTCGGATCGTGAGGGACGCTGATCCAGGTCGAGCGCGCGAAGCTGCGCGCTCGATCCTTCGGGAGTTCGGCGTTTCAGCGCCGCCCGTCCCTGTCGAACGCATCATTAAATCGCGCAAGATCGTCCTTCAGTACGCACCGCTGGAGGAGGATCTTTCGGGCATGGCCTATATCAAGGACGGCATCGGCATCATCGGCGTCAATGCGCTACATCATCCCAACCGCCAGCGTTTTTCCGCCGCCCATGAACTCGCCCATCATGTGCTGCACGACGAAGACATCAGACAAGCCGTTCACGTCGACAAGGGGATACGCGTTCTCTTCCGAGATGATATCTCAGCGCTCGGAACCGAACCGATAGAGATCGAAGCCAACGCCTTCGCCTCAGAGCTGTTGATCCCCGGCGACCTCTTAGCCGCCGTCTTGGAAGGCGGTGGTGTGGATCTCGAGGACGAGGCAGCGATTGAGGGTCTCGCGCGCCGGTTTAGGGTAAGCCCGGCGGCGATGCGTTTCCGGTTGACTCGTTGGTAGCACACCCATGAGCTTCGTCTTTTTCGACACCGAGACGACGGGGCTTAAGCGTGGCTTCGATCAGATTCTCCACTTCGCCGCTGTTCGCACCGATGAAAACCTGAACGAGGTGGCTCGGTTCGAGACGCGCTCGCGCCTTCAGCCACATGTGCTTCCCCATCCTTCGGCGCTTCGGACGAACGGATTGCCGATCGAGTCGTTGACTGATTCCAGCCTGCCGTCGCACTACACCATGGTAGGAGATATTCGCCGGACCTTGATTTCCTGGAGCCCTGCGGTTTTCGTCGGCTTCAACTCCATCCGCTTCGACGAGGAGATGCTGCGCCACGCCCTCTTCCAGTGCCTATATCCGGCATATCTGACAAGTAATCATCGAAACTGCCGCGCCGATGCGCTCAGTCTGGTGATGGCCGCCGATGCCGTGTCGCCTGCGCAACTAGTTGTGCCGGTCAGCGAAGAAGGGCGGCGGACATTTCGCTTGCAACAGTTGGCGGCGGCAAATGGCGTCGCACATGCTCGGGCACACGACGCGATGTCCGATGTGCTTGCGACGCTCGAACTGAGCCGATTGGTCTATCGAAGGTCTCCGGAGTTGTGGCAGCGCTTCGTGCGCTTCTCGAACAAAGCGACCGTCGCGGATTTCATTGAGGTCGAAGACGGCTTCGTGTTGACCGAGTTTTTCGGCGGCCAAGCTTATCATACGTCGGTCGTCTGCATCGGCAGGGATCCCGATCAGGCCAATGGCCGGCTTTGCTTGAGTCTCAACGAAGACATGGGCCGGCTTGCCGCGATGAGCGATCTCGAACTGCAAGTTCATCTGACGCAGAAGCCAAGTCCGATTCGTCGCTTCAGGATCAATGCCGCGCCCACGCTGACGGCGTTCTACGACGCTCCCGAGCATATGCTGGATGGCGGTTCGATGGGCGCCACCGGAGACCGGGCCTGTCTCATGAAGGCGGACACTGGTCTGTGCGCGCGGCTTGTGGCTGCTTACATGGCTGCGCGCGAGCCCTACGCATTATCTCCGCACCTCGAAGAGCGCATCTATAGCGGCTTTCCCGGTCCTGCTGATGAGGCACGCATTGCCGCGTTCCACGATGCGCGATGGGAGGACCGCCTCGCGATCGTCCAGGGCATGGAGGACGAGCGACTGCGCTGGTTCGGGCTCCGGTTGATCTATTTCGAAGCGCGCTCGGTTCTCCCCGAACCTACTCGATTGGAGGTCGAGCGCTACTTGACCGATCAGATGACAGGCGACGGTTCGGGCTGCCTCACCATCGATCAGGCGATGGCAGAGACGGAAAGGGTGCTTGGCGAGTTCGCCAGTCCAGATGATCTTCTGATCCAATATCGCACGTATCTGCAGGATCGACTGGCGCGGCTTGAGGCCTATCGGACACGGCTGATTGCCTGAACCGACCGGTTCGGAGCGCTCAACTCAACGTCGCCTTCTCTGCGCTGAGTATTTGGTCACGGACGGAGTGCCGCGAGGACATGGCGTCAGTGTTGAGCCGACTTATGATGAAAGCGGTGGTCTGACGGTGCACCGCTGAACAGGGGAAACGCAGCGCGGTTCGCGATTTTAGCTCCCTATCATTCCGAGCACAGCAACCGAGTCGTTGTCTCGAGCGTGCCAGCGGATTGAGTCATCATATTAGAGCGCGATTTTGTTTTTCTCAAGCTAGCTCACGTTCAGTTCTTTCGACGCACTACAAATCACCAGATTTCCCCGATCCCATGCGTCAAGCTCGTCCACCGGGTATAAGACGGCTTTGCCGATCTTGATGTATGCAGGCCCAGTTCGCATTGCGCGCCAATTCCGCAGCGTACCCACGGAGACCTCGCCACGGTATCGTGCAGACACTTCCTCCGGTGTCAGGAATTTGGACTCCGTCATTCGTCTTCTCCATCACTCCGCCGCACGAAACGTCACGGTCGAGATGACTGAGATGTTGGCACCCAGAATGACGGAAGAAAACGATATTCTCGATGACCCCGCATAGCTCGCGTCAAACGCGAGCGAGTTAACGCGTCAGCCTGCGTTGATAGCCGCAAGATAGCGTAACGGAGCGTAGCAAAAATACTTGCGGCTCTCGGCCGCAGGTACACTGACCAATCGCGAAGATCGGAAGGTCGTCCTTGTAGGAAGTGTCTTTGGTTAGAAATGCCTTGAGCTGATCGTCTCCCAACCCGTATCCGTTGTCTTTGCAGGAAACGATCATGGACTCTCGGTCGTCGAGCATGTCAGCTCGAATAAATTAGACGTCGATTTCAACCAGCATGTCCGTTTCAGAGGCGTCTTCGTGCTTGCGGATAAGGAATGAGTCGGTCGCATTTGAGATCGGTTCCTCAAAAACGACATACAGGTTCGAGCTGATCTTCGTATTCTTGATGCTGCCCCTGATATCGAACGTCATTTTCGTTTCAATCGCTGACGTTGTGGTCTGTGGAGGATCGTTCTGCCGGTGTGTGGGACGTCAAGTCAAGCTGTCGTATGAAAATGGCGAAAGCACCCGCCAGTTGGCTCCGATGTTCAGTTCCCCTTGTTTGCGCGCGCACTAACTTTCCGAGCTGGTCCATCGGGTTACGCAGCCTGTTGCTCCGATGATATGGCGAATTCCGGCGGTGCGCCTTTGAGGGGAAAGCCTTCCCCCTGGTCGGCGCCGCGGTCGCCGACGCACCCCCTTCTGCGGGGAGACCCCGCAACGCCCCCATTAGAGTGAGAGGACGGATCGGCTTCGCCGTGACGGGTTGATGATCGGAGGAGAGGCCTCCGGCGCCCGTCATGGAGATTGTCCCATGACCCAAGCAGAAGTTTTGATCGCTGCCCACGACTGCGCCGGCGGCTACAAGGTGGATGTGAGTCGCGGCGAGCGCATCGGCCGCGTTTCATCCGAATGGTTCTCGCGGCCGGCGGACGAACGCTATCTGTCCTTGTCGGATCTCTACTCCGCCGTGCGCAGCCGGAGCGAGCGCAGCCGGACCCGAACGGTCGAGAGCACCGCGATCCGAGTGGAGGCCAACCGCGACGATGCCGAGCGCCTGACGCTGATGCTACCCGGTTGCGACGCGCCGATCGCGCCGACTCATTGGAGCTTCGGTCAACTTGCCAGCTTGGTCGGAGCGCCGGCGGCTTACCTCCGTCAGCTTCCGGCACCGCTCGCTGGCATCAACCTGCAGTTCGGCCTCAGCTTTCATCGAGCCGAGCAGATAAAAACGCTTGAGGTGCAGGGCAGTCGCCTCGAGCTTCGCGCCGCGACGGGTCCGGAATATGGGCGTATATTTGACCACGAACTCGTGGCAGCTGTTCAGCGCATCGCCGGCAATGGCACGGGTGACACGCGCTGGAAGGTCCCAGGCGTGCTTGATTGGTCGACTGGCGTTTACAACCCGCGCGTCGACATCACCCAGGATACGACGACGCTCTACGCCTCCGATCGCGATGTCTTCCTGTTTCTGGTCGACGACCTCAATCCGATCGAGGCCGGCCGGCTGCCCGACGGCTTGCCGGACCTCTACTTCCGCGGCTTCTACTGCTGGAATTCCGAGGTGGGCGCGAAGACGCTCGGCATAGCGAGCTTCTATCTTCGCGCCGTCTGTCAGAATCGGAATTTGTGGGGTGTTCAGGATTTCGAGGAGATCACCATCCGCCATTCGAAATACGCCGCGACGCGCTTCGCCCATGAGGCGGCGCCGGCGCTGACACGCTTCGCGAACTCTTCGCCGATGCCCTTCGTCAACGGCATCAAATCGGCGCGGGAGCGGATCGTCGCCCGGACCGACGAGGACCGCAGCGAGTTTCTGCGCAAGGGCGGCTTCTCCAAGACCGAGACGGCGAAGATCATCGACACAGTTCTGTCCGAGGAAGGCCGGAAGCCCGAGAGCGTGTTTGATTTCGTCCAGGGCATCACAGCCGTCGCGCGCGACAAGACTCATCAGGACGCACGACTCGACATGGAGGCACGGGCGAAGAAGCTGCTCGACCGCGCGGCCTGATTCCCGGACAACCGGAGATACGGAACGGTGCTTTTCCGGTTCCGAGGCTTTCCGTCTTTCCTGTTCGTTGGCTTTGCGACGCCGCCCTCCAAAGTGAGAGGGCGGCGCTGCGCTTCGTGACGAGTTGATGTCGAGAGAGAGGCTCTCGGCGCCCGTCGCGGAGTATCATCCCATGGCGACTACCGTTCGCAAGATCACCCTTTCGCCCTCGCGCGATATCCCCTTCAACAGGCTCGTGCTGAGTCAGTCGAACGTCCGGCGCGTGAAGGCCGGCGTCTCGATCGAGGAGCTAGCAGAGGACATCGCCCGCCGGGGCCTTCTGCAGGGCCTCAGTGTCCGGCCCGTCGTCGACCAGGTCGGCGCCGAGACCGGCGTGTTCGAGATCCCGGCTGGCGGCCGGCGCTACCGCGCGCTGGAGCTGCTCGTCAAGCAGAAGCGCCTCGCCAAGACCGCCCCGGTGCCCTGCGTCGTCCGCGATAGCGGCATCGCTGAGGAAGACTCGCTCGCCGAGAACGTCCAGCGCGCTCCGCTTCATCCGCTCGACCAGTTCCGGGCATTCCTGGCGCTGCGCGAAAAGGGCCAGTCGGAGGAGGAGATCGCTGCCGCCTTCTTCGTCTCCGTCAACGTCGTCAAGCAACGCCTCAAGCTCGCGTCGGTTTCGCCGACGCTGCTCGACGTCTATGCGGAGGACGGCATGACGCTCGACCAGCTCATGGCCTTCGCTGTATCTGGCGACCACGAGCGTCAGGAAGTTGTGTTCGAGCGGCTGAAGGCGTCCCACGACAAGCAGCCCTACGTCATCCGCCGCATGCTGACAGAAGGCGCGGTCCGCGCTTCCGACAAGCGGGCGCTGTTCATCGGGGTTGACGCCTATACTGCCGCCGGTGGCACGGTGCTGCGAGATCTGTTTCAGGGCGACGATGGCGGCTGGATGCAGGATGTCGCGCTCGTCGACCAGATGGTGGCCGACAAGCTGAAGGCGGAATCCGAGACGATTGCCGCCGAGGGTTGGAAGTGGACCGAGGTCGCCCCCGATTTCGCTTACGGCCACGCTTTCGGTCTGCGACAACTTCGCGGCGAGATCGTCACCCTCACTGCCGAGGAGGAAGCGGCCCGCAACGCCTTGCAAGCAGAGTTCGATCAGCTGTCTGAGAAACACGCGGACGCCGATGAACTGCCCGACGAGGTCGACGAACGGTTGTCCGAGCTGGAAACAGCTTTGGAGGGGCTCGAGAGCCGGCCGGTTGTTTTCGACCCGGCCGAGATCGTGCGCGCAGGCGTCTTCGTCAGCATTGGCGCTGAAGGCGAGCTTCGTGTTGAGCGCGGCTACGTCCGGCCCGAAGACGAACCGTCGGCGGAGCCGGAGCCCGGTCTTGCTGAAGAAGATGGTGAGGCCGAACGGGCCAAGGCCGCGAGCTACGAAGGCGGCGAGCGCAACGTGTCGGTCGAGCCCGGCGCCGAGCAGGAGGAGGACGAGGGCCTTTCGCCCATCTCCGACCGGCTGATGACCGAGCTCACCACCCATCGGACACTCGGCCTGCGTCATGCCCTCGGTGAGCAGCCGCAGGTCGCCTTTCATGCGGCCCTGCATGCTCTGACATTGAAGACCTTCTACCACTACGGCTCGGATAGCTGCCTGGAGCTGGATCTGAAGAGCGTGAGTTTCGGCGCCCAGGCGCTCGGCCTGAACGACAGCGCCTTAGCCGAGGCGATCCGCGCTCGGCACGAGCGCTGGGCGAAGGCTTTGCCGAAGGAATCGGCCGACCTCTGGGACGCACTTCAGGCGTGGGACGGCGACAGCCAGGCGATGCTCTTTGCCCATGTCGTCAGCCTGTCGGTCAACGCCGTGCATGAACCCTGGAATCGGCGGCCGCGTGCGCTCGCTCACGCCGACCGTCTCGCCCGGGCTGTCGATCTCGACATGGCTGCGGCGGGGTGGAAACCGACCGTAGACAACTTCTTCGGTCGGGTGACGAAGACGCGAATCCTCCAGGCCGTGGTGGAGGCAAAAGGGCAGCGCGCCGCCGATCGGATCGAGCATCTGAAGAAGGGTGACATGGCTGCCGAGGCGCAGACCTTGCTCACCGACACGGCCTGGCTGCCCGAACCGCTTCGCACGCTGGGCCGAGCCATTGGCGACGAACCGGCGGTCGAATCTATAGTCGAGGAAACTCCAGAGCAGCCTAGCGAAAACAAACTGGAAGACGAAGAAGAGCGGACCGCCCACAATCAGCGAGCCGGTGAGCAGATTATGGCAGCCGAATAAGCCGTCGAGAGCAACAACAAGGTCCGCTGGCGACGGCGGACCTTTTCTTTTTGGGGATGACGATGGCCGATAACGCACACGATCTCGCACGGCGTCTCGGCCGGCAGGCTGAGTCCGTGTGCCGTCACTACCTCTCTGCCGGACGACGGGAAGGTAGCTATTGGCTCGTCGGCGACGTCCGCAATACGCCTGGCCGCTCAATGTTCGTGCGGCTCAAGCAGTCGGCGAAGGGAGCCGCCGGCAAATGGACCGATGCCGCCACCGGGGAACATGGCGATTTGCTCGATGTCATTCGCGAGAGTTGCCGCCTGGTCGACTTCAAGAACGTCCTCGACGAGGCGCGCTTGTTTCTCAGCTTGCCGCATCCAGAGCCCGAGCCCAATCAGCCGCGGCTCCGCAATTCCAGCGCGGCACGAGGATCGCCGGAGGCCGCTCGTCGGCTCTTTGCCATGTCGCAGCCGATCGAACGCACACTCATAGAAGCGTATCTCCGCAATCGCGGCATTACGTCTTTGCACGAAACCGGAAGCCTGCGCTTTCACCCACGTTGCTACTACCGGCCCGACGACCACAGCCCGACCGAGACCTGGCCGGCGATGATCGCCGCCGTCACCGATCTGTCCGGCGAGCTGGCTGGCGTACACCGCACCTGGCTCGACCCGCATGGTTTCAGCGAGGCGACGCTGGGCAAGGCGCCAATCGACACGCCAAAGCGGGCGATGGGCGACCTGCTTGGTCACGCTGTTCGATTTGGCGTCGCTGGTGAAGTCATGGCGGCCGGTGAGGGCATCGAGACGATGCTGTCGCTCCGCTGCGCCCTGCCGACCATGCCGATGGTCGCAGCTCTCTCGGCAGCGCATCTCTCCGCCGTCCTTCTTCCGGATACGCTCCGCCGGCTCTACATCGCCCGGGACGACGATCCTGCCGGTGACGGCGCCATGGCGACCTTGATGGATCGGGCGCAGGAGGCCGGCATCGAGGCAATCGTGATCTCGCCACAGCTTGGCGACTTCAACGAGGATCTTCGCCTGCTCGGATTTGACGCCCTTCGGGCCGCAAGCCGCGTACAGATCGCGGCGCAGGACGTCGCGCGCTTTATGGAGCTGGCGGCATAGCCGAAACGGGATGAGGGGCGACGCGGCCGCTTCGTTACCGCACGGTCGGTGAACGTGTTTCCCCTCGGCGCCAGAGGACTGCCCCACGGCCTTCTGAGAGGGCGATCGGGCGGCAGGCGGCCCGGACCGGCAACCTCGTGGGCCGACTATTTTCCGTCGGCGGCAGAGCCGCCTTTACATCGCGAGACAAAATAGTCGGCCCCCTTCGGTCCTCCGCCAAGGCTCCGGCCCTCCGCTGCGCTGCGGGTGCAAGTCCGTTCCGCCTGCCGCTTTCGTCGCCATGAAGGCCGCGATGGGCGCGGTCGATCCGACGAGGGAAAACCGCAATGACCGCCGACCACGACAACGATTTCGAGCCGCACCACAGCTCATCCCCGACCGACCAGGTCCTCCAGGAACTCCAGCTCCATGGCTACCGTCCCTTCCACGATGATCCCGATCCCCGGGGGCTTCCTGAAGCGCGAATCCTCGCCGGCAGCGTCGCCGACATCTTCGATGCCCTGGTGGTGGCGCTGTCCGATACCCGTCTTGAGCCCGACCTCGACGACCTGCTCTGGTCGATGGTAAACGTCTTCCATCGTGCGATCGACAGGATCGAGCGCGAGCTCGACGATAACGAGCTGGCCCAGCAGCGCTCGCAGCGGGAGCAGGACGGCAGCGAAATCAAATCCGTCGAGCTGGAGCGTCTGACGGCAGAAGGGCAAACGCTGATCGAGCGACGCAACGCCTTCGAGCTGATGCGCGACCAGGCCGCCGACGAGTTCGAACGCCACGCCCATTCCGCATGGCGGCCGCGCAACGGATCGAAGGTCAACCACCGCAATCTGACGTCAGCGATGATCGACAGCCGCGATTTCCTGGCCGCGAAGAAGCGCGCCGAAAATCAGGTGCTCATGCCACGCGGACCGAAAGTCGCGCTCACCGGTGGACTCGACTTCAACGACTACCGGCTAATTTGGGCTAAGCTCGACCAGGTGCACGCCAAGCACCCGGACATGGTGCTGCTGCACGGCGGATCGCCCAAGGGCGCCGAGCTGATTGCCGCCAAGTGGGCCGACAATCGCAAGGTCCCGCAGATCGCCTTCAAGCCCGACTGGACAAAGCACGCCAAGGCCGCGCCGTTCAAACGCAACGATGCGATGCTGGAGACGCTACCCATCGGCGTGATGCACTTTCCTGGCACCGGCATCCAAGACAATCTCGCTGACAAAGCGAAGAAGCTAGGCATCCCGGTCTGGAGGTACGGCGGCTCGTGAGCGCCGCCGTACCTTGTCGTGCAGAACGACAGACGAAATGAGAGCCCAATCGTGCCATGAAATGCCTAGCTGCCCTCAGGCGTCCTGATCATAGTAATGTGAGTCATCAATGGCGCCCGACGTCTCCAGCTCCGGCCGCATATAGCCGGTTCGACCGGCCACACGCTCAAATGTTATCATCGTCGTGAAAGCGATCGAATCCCCGTGGAACGGCTTATCCGGATCGTTCTCTCCATTGAGAGAACCTGAGACATTTGCCACGAGCACATCGTCTCCGACGTCTAGGCTTACTTTGTCTATGTAAAGCTCGTCAAAAAAAGCATTCGTCATAGCCATCTCACCCGAGAGAGCGTCCTCGATCATCATGGGATCTTCTTGAATGAAGGATACATCGATATACTCCTCGAGATCTCGGGTGTACCAAACCTCACCTGAAAAGTAGCCGTTTGCGTTAAGAAAGCTCGAGAGCAGCGAAGCCAGCTCGTCAACATTGGGTAGACCTGCAGGGAGACCATTGAGGTGCTGCACGCGCTGATCCATCAAGCGCAGATCAGGCATCAGGATCGCGGCTTTATCCAAAGCCGCAAGCTGATACTTCGGCTCGGCCCTTAGAGCCGCCGCGGTACCATAGCCGAAATACGCAGCCACGATCTCGTGGGCGTGACCTGATCCGAGCTTGCCGCCGGCCAGATCGTTGAAGGTCATACGCAGAAAGTCTGCGCACTTCTTTTGGATGGTAGACATGGCAAATCCATTTCACACCGGCGTCTTAGTGGCAGTCACAAGCGCTTCATGACCACCGCGCGCCGGCAGAATGGTTGCCGTTCGGGTGTTCGATTGGGAAATCGAGATGCCGCCTTTTGGGTCGCTTGCAGCCCGGGCGATCGGCTCCTGACGCTCAATATGGTCATTTTGTCATTCGCCCGCAACCGGATTTGTGACGATTCCGGTCGCTGGCATTTGCTGCTATACTGCGTTTGCGCCGTGGTGGTGGTGGAAGGCGCGACCGTCAGACCCCTATCTCACGGAGCCCACCACCATGATTGCCTTGGGACCACTGCTTATTTTCCTCGCCATAGGCTTCTTCGCCTGGCTACTCTTCACGCTTGCGGTCTTCGCGGTGCCCGTCTTCGCCGGCGTGACGATTGGTCTTCGGGCCTTCCACACAGGGGCTGGCGCTCTGGGCGGAATCGCGGTTGCGTTCGCGGCTGGCGCCGTAACCTTCGGCATCGGCCAACTCGCGCTCGCCCTCGTGACATGGGCTTGGCTGCGGCTCTTAATCATCATCCTCTATGTCGCGCCCGCGACCGTCGCCGGTTACAGCGCGACGCATGGAATCGCCCAGATGGCGATGTCTTCGCCCACCTGGCAAACGGTCTTCGCGATCGCCGGGGCCGTTGCGGTCAGCATCACGGCCTTGGCTCGCTTCACCGGCATGGCCGCAGACGGGCCGGCAAGATAGCGCTTGACGCCGGGCTGATATCAATACCGGGGCGGGCCCGGCAGGAACCTAATCCGGCCGGATATCACGAAGGCTTCGAAGCTTACCGCCGATCGATGTGGACGCAGATACAATCAGCATCATGGGGCGTTCGAGTTCTTCGGCCAATTGCGGCATCTGCTGGATCTGCTCGCGTGTTGGGGCAAACTCCTCGATCCGCCGAATTTGAAGGCCTGCGCCGATCAGCGTATTCAAGGTAGTGCCAAGTGTCCTGTGGTATTTCAGAACGCCCTTGGCAAACCAGTCCGTCCGACGTTCGCCCTCGACGGAATATCGATTGACCGGCCAGGTTTTGCGGCCCTCCTCATCGGAAATCCAGTGCGGATGTGCCGCGGCCATGAAGATCGGATGCTCAATCGTAAAGACGAAATGCCCGTCAGGAACGAGCGTTTTGCGGATCACATGTACGAGACGGCCAAAGTCCTGAACATAGTGAAAGGTCAGTGCGCTGTAGGCGAGGTCGAAAGCCGCCTCAGGGAGGTCCAGTGTGTCGAGATCGGCGATGCGATACTCAATGGCCGTATCCGCTGTGTCCGCCCTGGCACGCTCGATCATGTTCTGCGACAGATCGAGACCCAGAACCGAGGCCGCGCCCTGCTCGCGCATCCAGCGCGAGGCCCAGCCGAAGCCACATCCGAGATCAACGACACGTTTCCCGACCAAATCGGGCAGCATGGCCCGGATCGCCGGCCATTCAGGAGCGCCGTCCAGCCCATGCACCTGCCGGGGCAATTGGCTGTAGCCAGCGAAGAAATCGGGATTGTCGTAGATATTCTGCGCCATATCTGCCTGCTATTCGGCTTTTCGCTCTGTGCCGCTCCGGATGATTCTTACGCATCCAAGTCGAATTGTCGCAGTGGGCTGCGCCATTTGACGAGCCTATCCGGTCAAGCTGCTTCTCGCGCCGGAAACGAAAAACCCCGGCATGAAAGCCGGGGCTCCCGTGATGCCACGACGTACATCCGGCCGCGACAAGCAGGCGACAGTTAGCACGGAGTTTTCGAAGAAAATGTGACCTTCGCCTCGTCGTTCTTGAATGCCGGCCGATTTCAGCGTGCTCGTTCATTTCATCGAGTGGGGCACTCTATTTCTTCTGTCCAAGACCTACGAACGGGCGGGACAACGGATCCCATCGAGCCGCTTTCGCGCGGAGACTTGCGATCGGCTCGTTCAATGATTTAGATGGGAAGGTGTTTTTTCTTTTTGGAGCAAATGACGTGGCGTTAGGGACTGTTAAGTGGTTCAACCCGACCAAAGGCTATGGGTTCATTGCGCCGGACGACGGTGGCAACGATGTTTTCGTGCACATCTCGGCGGTAGAGAAGGCCGGCTATACCTCGCTTGTTGAAGGCGCGAAGGTCAGCTACGAGCTGGTGATGAACCGCAGCGGCAAACAAGCCGCAGAAAATCTCCGCCTAGGATAAGGCGCAGCTCGACGTCCTGGCATACTTTGAGCTAGCCTGAATCTCGTGGTTTTGAGACCTTTGGAAGATATCCTAGTTGGCGCTCGAGGGCGGCCAAAGTCGAGTGGGCTGAATCCAAACGTGCGGTCGCCTCAGTTAGGTTGGCCCACGCTTCGTTCTGCCGCGAGACAGCTGCCGAGCCGATCTTAATGCTATTCTTAAGACACCGCGTGTCTTGGCTGCGTAAGGCGCGCCCCAATTCAGGCAGTATCCTGGTCACCGCTCGATGCGCGGAACGTTCTTTTCGCTCCAGGCGGCCGACCACGGCGAAGGCCTCACGATAGTTCCATATCGCTTCGATGGCTCTGTTTTCAAGATCGCTTTTGTCGCTCATCCGGTTCTCTTCTCACTCGAGCTCTTAGCGGTCATCATTTGCGCGAGATCCTCCTCTGGGTCCGCGCGGCGAATTGTCGTAACCCCTGTAGGGGCGGGAAGGCCTGGCGCAAGCCGGCAGCGTCCATTGGAAGGGGCTGACTCGATCAGACATCCAGCGTGCTCGCATTCTAGTCTGTGAGCTTCACACAGAGCGGCCAAGCATCGAGACACGACCGATCATCGCAGAGTGGCAGTTTCGTGGCAGTCGTTGTGCGGCATCGACCAAACGGTGACGGATCACAACTACGGCCAGCCGCTCTCGTGAATGGGGCGTGCTGCCGACGCGCGATCGCGGAAGCGGAGATCCGTCCGTCTCGATTACAGAGGGCTAAGCAGCATTGGATTCGTTGGGCCAGCTCTCTCGGTGGGCTCCCAAATCGCCACGTTCTCCTTGATGTCAGCTCTGTTTGGATCGAGCGCACCAACGGCCTCTTCGATGGATGGATCTGGCCGAAGGACGGCTGAAGCCTCGACCGCCTTTGGCGCAACAGCGGCGTCACAACTTTCTTCCCCTGCCGGCTGCGCCGCCATTCCTCGCGCGAGACAAGAAAGTTCCTCCTTTGCTGTCCAGCCCCTTCGGGGTGCGCCGTCGATCGCCTCCGGCCTGTCGATCACCATCGAGGCCGCAAGGTGCGGGCTCGAAAACAGAGATCAAGGAGAACTACCATGGCGACCATCGGCACCTTCAAGAAGACCGGCAACAACGAGTTCAACGGCGAGATCGTCACTCTCTCGCTCCAGGCGAGGAACGTCCGCATCGTCCCCGAAACCAGCCGCTCGGGCGACAACGCCCCCAGCCACCGGATCTATGTCGGCCGGGTCGAGATCGGGGCCGCCTGGTCCAAGCGCTCCAACGAAGGCCGCGATTATCTCGGCCTCAAGCTCGACGATCCGAGCTTCACCGCCCCGATCTTCGCCAACCTCTTCGCCGATGAAGAGGGCGAGGGCTTCAGCCTGATCTGGTCTCGCCCCAACCGTCGCAACGGCGACTGAGCCGATCCGCAATGCCCCGCCCGGCTGGCCCGGGCGGGGCACCGCCACGCTGAGGAAGCGCGAAGGCACCTCGTTTGCCGTGACGGCGCAAGCGGCAAGGGCGTAACCGATGCCGATCAGCGGCCGCGTGCCGATTTGATTGGACGTCTTTGGTTGGCCTCGATCACGCTCTCGACGATGTCTTCCCAGTCCGGACAAATGGCGACGAGACGATCCAGCACTGTGGGATCCCGTTCGATCTGGCCAAGCGCCTGAGCGCGCCACTGGTCGTTGAAACTAATGCTCATCAGTCCCAGGCATTCGACAACCGAACTGTCGGGGAGCAAGTGCTCCATCGTTGCCGTCACTATGCCGGTCCACTGTTGGATCAGATGCCACGGCTCCGCCTCGCGCCGCGCCTCCAACTTCTCTCCGAGCAGGCCAATCAGCGCAAAGAACCGCGTTGGCCAAGGTTGCGGCCTGAGTTCCGTGACCAGAGCATCCACTGTCTCGCGAATGTCGGCTGGGAAGTGCTCGTACAGAGTCATGAGGCCTACTCCATCTCCCCAGCATGCTCGTCCGTTTCTGAACTAGGCATGCGCTTTGGAGACAGATCAGATTTACGTAAAGCCGACTATCAACTTATGCGTGAGGCAATGCGGAGTTGATTCACGACGTGCCGGTGTTGCGGTGGGGCACAAAATTGTCGCGTCATCGAGCCCGATGGGAATGAACCGTCGTTCGCTTGACGAGATCGGTTGCTTCGACGCCGAGCGCCTCCGCGATTCGGCCAAGCACGGTCACGCTGGCCGACACATCTGCGCGTTCAATTGCGCCGACGTAACGGACGCTTAGTCCAGCGCCATCGGCCAACTCTTCCTGCGTCATTTTCTTCACATGACGTATCCGACGCAGATTGACCGCCATGACCTCCTTGAGATCCATGGCAACAAGGGAACTCACATCGGAATGATCGTTCCAGGAACGATCGTTCCGATTCGTGCGTCACTGTGCTATTCATATCGTCTGGCTAGGCCCTGGTGTGCCGCTTCCGGGGAGCGCCGCGATGCGATCTGCGCATCACGGCACAATTCGAGTGTGACGATTTCCCAGCTTGCAAAGTTCTGGAGCTTAGATGAATTCTAATCGCTGCATCAATGCTGAGGGGCAATTGCAATGAACGGCGCGCCATTCCAGGACCGGCCGCCAATAACGGATCGCGTCAACGCCTATGACGAGAAACATCTTGCTATCTACGTTCGGTTGTTGATGGCCGAAGAGGAGGGCGCCGACTGGCGCGAGGTGGTCAGCGTGATCTTCGGCCTCGACCCCACGCGCGAACCAGATCGTGCCAAAAATGTCCATGATAGCCATCTCGCCCGCGCGCGATGGATGGTGGAAGCCGGATATCAGGGCCTTTTGGAACCGCGGATGCAGTGATTTGCGCCCCAATCACGCAAATTGCGATCTCGCGTGATGCAACCTCCGGGTCTGGTCTCTTGTAGCGTCTTTAGGGATCGTGGTGCGGGGCACAGAACAAAAAGACGAGAAGACAGACCATGCCGACCCAGTACTGGCGCTCGCCGGAGACCATCGAACGCCTGAATCGTCTTGAGCGCCCGGGTTTTGCCCTCGAATTCCTTCGTCGCAATGCCGACTACCGCCGCGACTTCGCCCGCACTGAGCGACAGATCGCGCGCGGCGAATCCGATCCCAACACCATCCGAACCAGTTTCGCACGTCGATGGAGGTTGCGGTGTCGCCCATGACCCCGCCTCTCCGGTTTGGCCCGAACCAGCCATTTGGCTGCCCGAGGCATCACCGGGAACATTGATCCTGACGCCCGCGCCGCCGGACTTCGAGACCGTTCATTCGATTGATCGCAACGCTTTCGGACTGTCGATCGTCGGGCGGACAGATGCTGACGGTCGCGAGCTGGTTGTCGCCGACGGCTCGGGTGAGCTCCATGTCAGTTTGCGCGACGAGCAGGCCGCGCGCCGTCCCGCCGTGCTTGTGCCGCTCGACGGCATGGGCGAACTGCGGGCCGACGTGGCGCTACACTTCGTGCGTCGCCTCAGCGGCCAGCGCACCGGTCTTCTCCCGGCGGCGCTGCGGCTGACGTCGTTTCAGAAACGGCGACTGATTCAGCTCCTGCACGCCTTCGACGTCCACGACCTGGGTGGCGGCCCGCGAGACGTGGCAGCGAAGGTGCTCGCCTCCGACCACGCTCAGCGCCGCTCGGTCGAGTGGAAGGATTCTCATGCCCGCCGCAAGGCGAACCGGCTCATTCACGATTCAATCGCTTTGGTCGAGCGCGGCTATCTGAAACTTCTACGCGGCCTCTGATCGGCTCCCCGATTCCTTCAAGCCATCGACCTGATGAGTTAGTTGCGCCCCGGTAGTACGCCTGGCTTCGCCTGGTTGCGACGATGGGGGGACACAAACGTACGTCAATTTTCGTCCACCCCCAACGCCTGAACTCTCCGCCACTCTGGCCCGGACATGCCGCGACTTGGCCGCGGCACTTCGAGGCAAGACGGAGATCTCCCATGCTCGACAGGCCTGCGCAACTCGCCACCCGTTACGTGCGCACCCCCGAGGCCGCGCGCCTCCTCGGCATCTCGCCGCGCACGCTTGAAAAATATCGCTGCCATGGCAATGGCCCGACTTTTCGCAAGCTCGGCGGCCGCGTTGTCTACGCCATCGGCGATCTCGAAGCCTGGGCCGATCAGGCCGCCTGCAGCTCAACGTCGGATCCGCGCTACCTCGAAGCGCGCGCCGCCGGCAACGCGCATCGCTAAGGCAACGCTCGTCATGTCGTCGCGTCGCCTCATCACACCCAGCGAGCGAAGCAAGCTCGACCCGTTCGTTGTCGCCACCGGTGATGCCAGCCCGCGTGATCAACGCGACCTGATGGAGCGCCCGTTCTTTTCGCTCGCCAAGGCCAAGCGAACAAGACCGATCCTCTACCAGACCGGCGACGTGTGTGTCGAAGTCTATGCAGTTCCTGAGCACGGTATGGCGACCATTTGGGATGCCGACGTGCTGATTTGGGCGGCGAGCCAGATTGTCGAGGCCGAGAACCTCGGTCTGAAGACCTCGCGCTTCCTGCGCTTCACACCCTACCAGCTTCTGACCGCAGTCGGCCGGCAGACCGGCGCCCGCGACTACAAGCTCTTGAAGGGGGCATTGGCCCGCCTGCAGGCGACCGTCATCCGCACCAGCATCCGGCAGGGGGAGCATTGGCGGCGCCACCAGTTCTCATGGATCAACGAATGGGAGGAATGCGCGACGCGCGACGGTCGGGTGCAGGGAATGGAATTCGTCCTTCCCGACTGGCTCTATCGCGGCGTCATCGATCGCTCACTCGTTCTCACGATCGATCCGGCCTATTTCAGCCTGACTGGTGGGATCGAGCGCTGGCTCTACCGCGTCGCGCGCAAGCATGCTGGCCGCCAGCCGAGAGGTTGGCTGTTCGAGGTCGCACACCTCCATGAGAAATCCGGCAGCCTCGCCAAGCCTGCAGACTTCGCCTTTGATCTCCGCCGGATCGCGGCACGTCAACCGCTGCCAGGCTACTGCCTGAGCATCGAACGCAGGGAACGCCGAGAGCTATTGCGCATCCTGCCATCGAAGTCATTCACAGCTCCTGTGGACGGCGCTGTGAATCAGCTCGGGACTTCGGGCGTTCACACTATCGGGACTCCGGGCGTGCCGGTATCGGGATTCCGGGAGTGCAAACCACAGCTAACGCTTTGGCCAGGAAACACGATCGCCTGCCCTAACTTAGAGTCTAACTTAGAATCTAACTGTTGTAGTGGGGCCGCGCGTCTTGCGGATAACACCGACATCCGCGCTCAGCCGCCAACCGAGCACCCAAGCCAACCATCTCTGCCGCTTTCAGGTCGCAAGACGGGAGGCATGCGATGATCGTCGCCGTGCTCAACCAGAAAGGCGGTGTCGGCAAGACCACGCTCGCCCTGCACCTCGCCGGCGTATGGGCGCTGCGCGGAAAGCGCGTGACGCTGATCGACGCTGACCCCCAGGGCTCCGCATTGGACTGGTCGCAGCAGCGTGCGCGGGAGAATGTCGCACGGCTATTCGGCGTCGTTGGCCTCGCGCGCGATACGCTCCACCGCGAGGCGCCGGAAATCGCACGCACCGCCGATCATGTCGTCATTGACGGACCGCCGCGCGTCGCGGGACTGATGCGTTCGGCGCTGCTGGCGGCGGATCTCGTGTTGATCCCCGTGCAGCCGTCGCCATTCGACGGCTGGGCCTCGGCCGAGATGCTCGCTCTGCTGCGAGAGGCTCGCATCTATCGTCCGCAGCTTCCTGCTCGCTTTGTGCTCAACCGCTGCGGCGCGCGCACGATCATCGCCCGCGAGACTGCCGAAACTCTCGCCGACCACGATCCGCCGGTGCTCGCCAGCACCATCGGCCAACGCGTTGTCTTCGCCGACGCCGCTCAGTCCGGACGGCTCGTCTTCGAGTTCGTCGAGCAGAGCGCCGCCGCCCGCGAGATCGCCGCGCTCGCGGCAGAAGTTGCGAGGTTCGCGCCATGAGCGACCGCTCTATCAAACGCGGCTTCGCCTCGCGTCCGGGCGATGCCGAGAGCTGGATCAAAGCCAGTGATACGCCGCCACGCAGCGTGAATGATGCTGCCGCATTCACCGCGCGCCTGACGATTGACGTCACGCCCACGCTGCGCGGCCGCATCAAGGTCGCCGCGTTCCAGCGCGGCGTGACCGTCGCCGACATGCTGCGCGAATTGCTGGCGCGAGAGTTCCCCGCTGACGCCCCGGAGAACCGTCATGAACGACAATGAAGCCTTGCCGCCGCGTGCAGTGCCGCCCTCGCATCGACGGGATGTCGCGCTCACCCATGTCGAGCTGACCTGGATCGAGAAGCGGATCGAGCACTGGCTGCGCTTCGGCCGCCGCGCGGAGGAGAAGATTCTCGACCGTCGCCGCAGCATCTCGAGCTTTGAGCCGGGCAGCATCTTCGGCTTCGTCCGCTGGGCATCGAACGACTATGGCACCGTGGTGTCGCGCATGGACATCGTGCGTGCCGTGGAAGCCGGGCAGCGCTATCAGACGCTGCCCTTCGTCCGCCCCGGTGGCGAAATCCTGCTGCGCGTTGATAGCTGGCCGAAGGTCGAGCGCGTGTTGCAGGCCATCGACGCCATCGAGGCGCTCTCCATCGATCCGGCTGACGCCGCACCCGAATACTGGCGGCATCTCCACAACCGTCTCACCGCCGACCATGTGCCGCGCGCCTACACGCGCGAGCAGCATATCGCCTGGCTCAAGCGCCGGAGCGTCACGCCATGACCCGCTTCGGCTATCTCATGTTGACCTACCTTGCGGCGCTGGTCGCCGGCGCCCTGGCCCTCGTTCATCCTGCGCCGCGGCTGATTTGGAACGCTACCGCGAGCACGCCAATAGGGCTCTACGCGCTGCATCCGCTCGGAGAGCTGCGCGACTTGGAACTGGTCGCGGTACGGCTGCCGGAACCGATCGCCAGCTTCCTTGCCGATGGCGGCTTGCTTCCAAAAGGTCTGCCGCTGCTGAAGCGTGTGATGGCGCTGCCCGGGCAAACCGTGTGCCGGTCGGGCGATGCCATCACGGTCGATGCTGTCGATGTCGGCGCCGCACACGAGCACGATCATCGCGGCCGTCCGCTGCCGCGTTGGAGCGGTTGCCATACCCTCGAACCGGGCGAGGTCTTTCTCATGAACCCGACCGTCCCAGACAGCCTGGACGGCCGCTATTTCGGCGCGCTCCCCGTCAGCTCGATCGTCGCGCGCGCAGTCCCGCTTTGGACGGACGAAGCCGCCGACGGCCGTTTCGTCTGGCGCGCCGCCACTCATTGACCCGTTTCCAACCCAGCAACCCAGGAGCTTTCCCATGGCACAAATCGGCCAGTTCACGCGCGATAAGTCCGGCTTCACCGGTCGCGTTGAAACGCTGTTCTTCGAGCGGATTCTCACCCTCGTCCCGGCCGAATCCTCGGATGCCGAGAACGCGCCGGACTACCGTATCCGCCTCGGCGATGCCGATGGCCCGGAGATCGGCGCAGGTTGGAAGCGGACCGGCGAGAAGGCCGGCGATTACGTTTCGCTCGTCATCGACGACCCGGCGCTGCCGCGGCCGATCCGCGCAAATCTCTTCCAGTCGGGCAACGACAAAGCGGCCTGGACGCTGAACTGGAATCGTCAGCCCCAACGCGCCGAGCGGGACTGATTGCATGCAGGATCCTGTCGCGCGTGCCGCCAACCAGGCGCATCAACGGTCCACCCCCTTGTTCGGGGAAAAGCCCTCTCATAACTCGGGTCCACGCAACCGTCGGGCGGCCGCCACGCACAGCGGCGGTCAAACCGGTGGTCCGTGCGCACCGCCGGTAGGCAGCAAGACGCCTCGCCATGATGGCGGAGACAGGGCGAGCCTTGCCGTTCTCCTCCTTACCGGCCTGCTGGTGATTGGCGGGCCAACGGCAGCAGTGTCCGGGCAGAGAGCACCGGCACGAAGTCAACCGGCGAGCGATCACTACGCATCTCATGTGGCAGAGGCCGCGCAGCGCTTTGGCATTCCGGCTGCATGGATACGAGCCGTCATGCGGGTCGAGAGCAATGGCGATCGGCGTGCCGTCTCACCCAAAGGCGCACTCGGCCTGATGCAACTCATGCCCAAGACTTGGGCGGACATGCGCGCGCGCTATGGTCTCGGGCGCGATCCCTTCGATCCCCGTGACAACATCCTCGCCGGCGCCGCCTTTCTTCGCGAACTGCACGACCGTTACGGCTCGCCGGGCTTTCTCGCGGCCTATAATGCAGGTCCCGGCCGCTACGAGGAGTTTCGGGATAGACACCGTCCACTGCCCGCGGAGACGACAGCCTATGTCGCGGCCATCGTCCCTTTTGTCGACGCGGAGGGAGCGCCAGGACCTCTTCTCCTCGCGGCTTCTTCTCGTTCATCCTGGACGCGGGCGCCGCTGTTCTTCGACCACGCTGACGGGCCGTCCCCTGGCGCGCGAGCGGCGCTCGATCAACCCGCGCACGGCGGCTCAGTCGGCACTACGGTGCACGATATTTCGGCGATTGCGCCGCAGTCGGAGGGCCTGTTCGTCGCGCTCTCGGCCATGGGGCGATCGCAATGACTGCACGGCATCTTCAACGTCAATGCGCGGATCGCGGTACGTCTGCAGGCACCCTTGTTGCGGCGGCTGCACATCGGGCAGCTCGCGATATCAGCTGTCAGTTTCCAGGTTCGCTGGCGCCCCTTGACGAACATTCGGTTTGCATTCGAAACGCTGCAACACAGTCATACGGGCGATGCCTTCGGCCCGCGCTCTACTCGTCGCTTCGCTCCTCACCGAGCCACCCTACGGGTGTCTCGGCCCTTCGCGTAACGATCGCTATCGCAAACACTCGCAAACAGTGGGGGCTTCCGCGAGTACCGACCGAACGATGGCGAGATAAAAGGCCGCAATGTGCGGCTCGGTCGGTTGGTTGTTTGTGCTGCTATTTTTCCTCGGGTCCGCAATGTGCGGCTTCGGCGCGCAATGTGCGCTCGACTATCAACCCGTTGCAGGGATTCTGCATTCCGCACATTGTCGAGGCTGGCCATGGCTGAAGACAGCGATTTTCAACCACGGCCCGGCCGCATCCGCTCCTCGAGGAGCCAGCGGGCCAAGCCCTTCATCGCCCAGGCGCTTGCCGCCGCTCAACGCGCTGGCGGCGGCATTT